>NZ_JBFBJT010000007.1:0-105140 GCF_040686175.1 Streptomyces sp. NPDC086077
ACGGGTGGGAGGCCAACCACGCGGTCCTGGCGCATCTGGCCGAGCACCGGGTCAGCTGGACACCGTGAACGGGCTCAGGGGCCCCCTTGCGCGGGGGCGGGGCCTGGGGGAAGGGAGCGGTCAGCCGTTGCCCGGGACGGTCGTGGCCGTGCCCGGCTGACCGGTCGCCAGGTGCTGGATCTGCGTGTCGTCCAGGGTGCCCTGGAAGGTCCACACGTCCGAGACGGCTCCGGGGAAGTGGGCGCCGCCCCGGTCGCGGCCGAGCTGGAGCGACTGCACGGCCTTGAAGGTGACGACGTTCTCGGAGTACGAGACCCGGTTGGCGCAGCCGGCCACGTCGGGAGCGCCGTCCTCGTCGGCGTCCTGGCAGGCGACCTCCTCCAGCTCGCCGTTGACGTAGAGCCTCAGCTCCCGGGCGAAGCCGTCGTAGACCAGTGCCAGGTGCGTCCAGTCCTCCGGGCCGTAGAACCGCCCGTTCTCCACCTGCGCGGACTCGGCGGTGGCGGTGTCCGCGCTGCTGGTGCCGATGCGCCAACGTCCGCCGTCGCTGTCCGGGGTGTCGGAGGGCACGTACCGCAGGGAGAAGGCGTCCTTCACGGCGCCGGGCGCGCTGAGCAGCGCGGCCTCACGGGTGGGTACGCCCGCCGTGTGGGCGAACGCGCTGACCGTGAAGCTGGCGCCGGTGTCGACGGGCACCACACCGGTCGCGGTGGCGGCGTAGTCGTCGACGCCGTCGAGCGTGAGGCCGCCGTCGACCCAGGGCTCGCCGAGCGCGGCGCCCTTGTTGAGGGTCAGGCCCGCGCCGGCGGGTCCGGCGTCCGGCGTGACCGGCGGCGTGGCCGTGGACGCGGTCTCGAACTTCCAGCGGCTCTTGACCACCGGGTGCTGCCGAAACAACTGGCGCACCTCGTCGTCGGAGACGGCCCGGTCGTAGAGGCGTACGTCGTCCATGGCGCCCTTGAGGGGGCTGATCAGCTTGCCCCCGTGGTAGGTGCCGCCGAGCGAGACCTCGCCAACGGCCAGCCAGGGCGTGGTGAAGGCCTCGGTGGCCGCGAGGGTGCCGTTGACGTAGAGCCGGATCTGCGCGGCGTCGAGGTCGTAGACGCCGACAACGTGGTTCCACTCGCCGTGCCGGGCGGCGGCGCAGGAGGTGTTGGCCGGGCACGCGGTCTGGGTGGCGCGGACCACCGTGGACTCGGTCTCGTTGCTCTGCTCCCGCATGAACACCCAGCCGCCCAGCGCCGTCGAGTGGTACAGCTCGAAGCCCGGGTTGACGGTGCTCGACTGGGCGATCGCGGACATCGCCCGCGCCTCCTTGTCCTTGGGCAGCTTCACCCAGGCGGAGACCGCGAAGCTCTGGTAGGTGTCCATGATCGGCCGGCCGGTGGTCGCGTAGTCGTCGACCCCGTCGAACTCCAGGGCCTTGCCGTCGACCCCGGTGGCGCCACTGACGGTGCCGCCCTTAAGCTCGGCGGGCGCCTCCTGGGCGCGGCCGGTCAGCGCGACGGCCTCGGTGGTCTCGTCCAGCGGGAACACCAGCTTGGCGGGCCGCGCCGAGGTGACCGGGCGGCGTTCGAAGAGCTGGGTGACCTGCCCGTCGTTGACCTGGTAGTCGAAGAACTGCACCTCGTCCACGGAGCCCTTGAAGAAGTTGGACACGGTCCCGTAGTGCGAGGCGGCGCCGATCAGGGTGCGGCCGCGGGCGTCCCACGCGGTGGTGGTGGCCGGGGTGGTGGCGACGAGCGCGCCGTCCACGTACAGCTTCATGGTCTGGGCGGGGACGTTGTACGCGGCGACGAGGTGGGTCCACCGGTTGACACGGTCGGCCTGGCAGGCGGTGTCACCGCCGGCGCAGGCGGGCTGACCGGCCCGCAGCGTGGTGGTGCCGGCCCCGTCCACGGTGTGCTTGAGGAACTGCCAGCCGCCGAGCGCCACCGAGTAGTACACCTCGTAGCCGCTGGTGCTGGAGCCCGCCTGGGCGACGGCGACCGGTGCGCCGGACGGTTCGGCGGGCAGCTTCGCCCACAGCGACACCGAGAAGCTCTTGGCAGTGTTGAGGACCGGGGAGTCGCTGGCCGCGTAGTCGTCGGTGCCGTCCAGCTCCAGGCCGTTGCCCGTCACGCCCGCGGTGCCGGGCCGCAGGCCGCCGTACAGCGCGGCGGGCCAGGCGCCGCCGGAGCCCGTGACGCGGGTCGCGCCGGCGTTCTCGTCGAGCGGCCAGGACAGCCGGTCGGGCTGGCCGGAACGGACCCGGAAGTAGTAGGTGCGGGTCTCGGAGCCGTTGCCCGCGGCGTCGAAGGCCTTGGCTGTGATGAAGTTGACGCCGGGCTTGGTCGGCATGAACTTCATCGTCTTGGCGCCGCCGCCCGAAGTGGTCAGCGAGCGGGCGCTGGTGGGCGAGCCGTTGACGCCGAACCAGTACTTGGTGACGTCCGTGGAGGAGGAGTCGATGGTGAAGCTGCCGTACCGGCCCACACCGTCCCACCAGGGGTCCTCCGGGTCGGCGTCGTCGGAGCGCGGGTACTGCGTCGAGCTGATCGAGGGACCGGCGGGTACGGAGGTGTCGTAGACGAAGTAGCAGCCGTGCGCCTTGTCCGCACTCCACGGCGACCACTGGCCGCCGTCCCAGGCCCGCGCCTCCCAGGAGACCGTCTTGTTCTGCGGGACGGACGTGGGCAGCTGGACGGAGAAGTCCGAACCGGAGGCCTTGGCGGTGCTCTTCGCCGAGATCCAGCGCTGTTTGAAGCCGTCACCGCTGTCCCACAGCGCACGGAACTGCACCTGGACACGGTCGCCGTCCGGGTCGGTCACGTCGCTGGCCCGCACGGTCGCCCGGGAGCGCACCCGCACCGCGCCGGAGCTGGTCGCGCAAGGGCCGCCCGGGTCCATCGTGAGCTTGGCGGTGCTGATCCTCGGCGGCGGGCGATTGTACTGGACCCGCAGGTAGGCGTCGTCGGAGAAGCGCTTCCAGGTGTAGCGGTCGTCCTCGCTGGTGGCGCGCAGGCCGAAGGTGAGGGACGACCACTTGCCGGCCGCCGCCTGGGCCACGGCGCCCTTCACGTCGAACTCGGCGTCCGCCGCGGCGCAGCCGTCGTAGCCGTGGGCGAAGCTGCGGGTCTGCAGGTGGTCGACCCAGAAGCCGGAGGCGTTCTGGCTGTTCCAGGTGGTGCCGGAGTTGATGCCCTTGGTGCGCCAGAGCTGCACCTCGCGGGCCTGGCAGGAGGCGGCGTGCGTCTCGCGGACGACGAACTCGGCGGACAGGATGCTGCGGCCCGCGAACTTGGTCGTCGGGATCTGGTAGAAGAGCCGCTTCGTGTCGTAAGGCTGGCAGTAGTTCCAGCCGCAGTAGCCGAGGCCCGCGTCCGGGTCGCCGTTGAACTTCCACTGCGGCGAGGAGGCCCAGTACTTGGAGGCCATCGTCCAGGCGGTGCCGCGCGGTGAGTACCACTGGGGGTCGATGAAGACCGGGTACACGGTCTCGGAACCGGCGAGCAGGTCCTGGTCCGGGGTGAGCACCAGCTCGTCACCGCCGGACGACACCTCGACGCCGACCGGGGCCAGCCGGCCCGACTCGGCGGCCGTGGGCTCCGCCTCCGCGGTGCCGGCGTCGGTGTCGGCGGCCTCGGCGGTTCCGGCGGTCACGGCCGCCGCAGGGTCCGCGGCCGACGCGGGGTCCGCGGCCGACGCGGGGTCCGCGGAACCGGCGTCCTGCGGCGCGTCCGGTTCGGCGCCGGTGCTGGAGTCCCACATCATCGGGCGCGGCGCCTCGAACACGACGCCGCCCGCGCCCTCGTCGACCGCTTCGAGGCCGCCGTCCGCGGTCTCCCGCGTCTGGAGCCCGTCCGCCCCGAGCCGCAGCCGAAGCCGGTCGAGTTCCTCGCTGCGCGCCGCCTCGGCCGTCTTGACGACCAGAAGCTGGGTGAAGCCCTCGGGCCGCGCGGCGAGGCGCAGGTCGACGTCGGGGAGGATGTCGGGGTAGGTCGCCGTGTCACCGTCCAGGACCGGTGCGGGTACGTCACCGGGCCACGTCAGCTCCAGCGTCCGGCCGCCCCGCTCCAGGCGCACCAGCGACCCGTCGCCGCCGCCCGAGAACGCCAGCCCGACCGTGGCCGCGGCGGGCGCGACCATGCCCTGGTCCGGGCCGGCGCCGAGCGGGGCGAGCCGGGTGTCGACCGCCCGCCACTCGCCGTTGATCCGGGTGCGCACCGGCCGCAGGTGCTCACGGGCCTCCAGGGTGCCCTCCGGGGTGGCGTACACCTCGGAGGACTCGCCGCGCAGGGCGAGCACCTCGACGTCGCGGCCCGTGCGCCGGGCCTCGGCGAGCGCCTCCGCCTCCGTCGCGGCACCGGCGCTCTGCCCCGCCCCGGCGGAGGCCTGCCGCGCCGTCGGGCTCGCCGCACCGGCGGGGAGCGCTCCCAGCGGCAGCAGGCCGACCGTCACTCCGACCGCCACACCGATCGCCACCGCCCCGACCGATCTTCCTGAACTCCCGTGCGTGCGCGCACGACGAAACATCCCGGCCCCCGTCCAGCCATCCCCGAGTGTGATCTTGCTGTGACCCCGTCAAGTTAGGAGTTAGTGGGGCTGGAACCGTGAATTCCTGTTGGCGGAACGGTGAAGTCGATCAAGACGGACATGAAGGAAGGGAAAAGGAGGGGTGAATAGGGCCAGGTCGGGCGCCATCCACCATTCCGAACCGCCACCGGTGCACCGCGCGGGTCGCAACTCGCCCTCGGGCTCCGGCAGTTCGGGCAAATCGGCGTCGTACTCCGCGCCCCACCGCGCGATGACCAGGATGCGGTCCTGGGGGCGCGCACGACCTCGCGGCGCAGCAGCCGGGCGGGCAACGCTACGAGTCCCTGCGTGGCTGGTACCGCCGGGCGAAGGCGGACCGGGGCGGGGGCGGGTCCGGCGAGCTGACCAGCGCCGAGCGCGAGGAGCTCAAGCGGCTGCGCAAGGAGGTCCGCGAAGAGATCGGCACCCGCACCTGGTCCGACCGGGCCACCGCCCGCGCCGAGGTTTTCAACTTCATCGAGACCTTCTACAACCGCCGCCGCCTGCGCAAGACCGTCGGCTACCTCACCCCGGCCGAGACCAGACAGCGGCATCAGCACGCCCTCGCGGCATAACGCTCACGTGTCCGAGATCACGGGGAAACTTCACTGCAGAGGTTTGCCGGAACCGTGTTCAACATCCACCATGCCGACGTGGCGGTGCTGGTGACCACCGGAACCGTCACCACCCCCGCGGCTCGCCTGGCCAAGGCTGCGGGCATCGAGATCGTGCACGCCGACCGGCTCGACCGGTGGGCCGACGGAAGAGATCAGCCGCCCTGGCATCACAGCCGCACCCCGTTGCCGCCCGAAGGCGGACCCTGACCGGACCGCACAACCTGGTCGGAGCCCCGTCGGCTCCAACAACGCGGCGGAGGCCGGCGTGCCGCTCCCGGTACGGGGGCACGCCCGGCCTGCGCCGTGTGGTTACGCGTCTCCGGTGGGCCCTGCGAGGGGACTGCTGCAGGGGTCGGTGACACCTGACCCGGCTTGCTGAGAGGCAGCCTGGAAGGATGTTGCAGTGCCCAAGCCGTATCCGAAGGAGTTCCGCGAGGACGTCGTGTGGGAATCCCTGGGATCGTGCCACCTGACGCCCGACGCGTCGCAGCAACTCAAGACCCAGATCACCAAGCTGGCCGTACCGTGCCAGCTCCTCGTGCGCCCCGCCCGCCATCGACCACCTCGGCCTCACCCTGCGAACTGCGCCGTCCGCACTGGCCTCTTCCCATACACCTCCCAATGCCCGGACGGGGATCCGCCGTGCCGGTTGGGTCAGCACGAGGATGCTCGCCCGGCTGCGAACGGCGATGCGTGAGAACACTCCGGGCACGGACGAGCGGCAGGCTCGACTCGCCGTCCGGCCGATGGGCCATGCAGCGACTTCGCTCTCCCCGCGTCCGCCATCCGGGACGATACCCAGCAGGCGGTGGAGGTCCGCTGTGACCACACATACGCGTTGCCGAGCTTGAGGAGCATGACCGGGTAATCGCCCCGCTTCACCAGCGCGTAATCCGTGCTGCGGCCGATCGTCAGCGCCTTGTCCCCTGTGTCGAGGTCGACGGCGACAGGCCGAGCAAGCAGCCCCGCGGGTCATCCCCCTGCCTCTCCATCCCAGGGACTTTTCAGGGACTTTCATCCCTGTCTGAGGGACTACCGAGAGAGTTTCCGCCGCGTAACGCGGCAAGCCCCCGAAAGACCGGAAAGGGCCTCCGTCGCAGATCAGAGGCCCTTTCCGAGGCAAAACCGCAGGCAGCGGCAGACGAGTCGGGCTGTACGCCGGGTTCTGTTCCCCGGTTCCCTCGCGGAGGCCGGGGCGACGGCCATCCATCTAGGACCGGCGTTGCCGCCGGCCTCGTGCGGTCTACCCGCGGACTCGGGCGGGCAGCCCTCGAACGTCCGCGCAGGGACACCGGGGTGTCCCCTTTTGACCTTGCTCCGGGTGGGGTTTACCTAGCTGCCCAGGTCGCCCTGGGCACTGGTGGTCTCTTACACCACCGTTTCACCCTTACCGAGGACCGAGGTCCCCGGCGGTCTGCTTTCTGTGGCACTGTCCCGCGGGTCACCCCGGGTGGCCGTTAGCCACCACCCTGCCCTGTGGAGCCCGGACGTTCCTCGGGGAGATCCACTAGAACCTCCACGCGGCCGCCCGCCCGGCTCGTCTGCCGTGTCGACCATGGTACCGGGCGAGAGGTCAGAGGAAGTCCACGGTCTCCAGCTCGAAGGCGAAGGGTGCGGGGAGGGTGAGCGGTTTGCCGAGGGGGCGGGTGAGGTGCTCGCGGTAGTCGCCCCGCTCCGGCGTACTGAACAGGGTGATCGCTGAGTCGCCGCGGTCGACCAGGAGGTGGAGGGGGATGCTGCCGCGGGCGTAGCAGCGGCGCTTGGTCTCGCGGTCGGCCCTGGGCTTGGTGGACGTGACCTCCAGGACCATGGCGACGCCGTCGCAGGGCATCCAGGGGTCGGCACCGCGGAAGAGGCGGCTTGCTCTGGGTGCGAAGGTGCCGTCAGGGATCACGCGGTTTCTCGGATCCCCGTCTCCGTTCAGGACCAAGCCCTTCGTCCCGGCAAACTGCATCCTGGTTCGGGAGTGCACGAGCACCTGCTCCACGATCAGCCCGATGCAGTGCTCATGGTGCCCGTCGGGCACAGGTGTGACGACCAGCTCGCCCTCGATCAGTTCCGCCCTGAGCCCCTCCGGGGTCTCCAGGTCCACGAACCAGTCCAGCAGGATCTCCTGCGTGATCGGATCCATTGCCACGGTGACGACGTCCTCCTCCTTCGGTCGTCCGCCAGCGTGGGGCAGCGGCTGATCACCGCACCGGGGATGCCGGACCGTTCCCTCGATCGGGTTCGCTTGACCTTGCCGCAACGTCAACGTCTCTACTGAACCCATGCGGATCGGAGAACTCGCCGCTGCTGTCGGCGTCACCACGCGGACCGTGCGGCATTACCACCATCTGGGGTTGTTGCCCGAGCCCGAGCGGCTGGCCAACGGGTATCGGGACTACACACTGCGGCACGCCGTCGTGCTGGCGCGGATCCGGCGGCTGACGGAGTTGGGGCTGGGGCTGGCCGAGGTGCGGGACGTGCTCGCGGACGACGCGGGGCGGGACCTGACCGAGGTGCTGGAGGAGCTGGACGCGGATCTGGCGCGGCAGGAGGCGGCGCTCCGGGAGCGTCGGGGGCGGCTGCGGGCGCTGCTGGACGTGGCGGAGCTGCCCGCCGAAGGGCCGGTCTCGCCCGAGTTGGCGGAGCTGTTCGCGGGCCTGGCGCCCGCCGCCGACTCCCCGATGGCCGCCAAGGACCGCGAGATCTTCGCGCTGCTGGAGACCGCCGCGGGCCCGGAGGAGCGGGAGCGGTTGCTGGCCGCCGTCGGTGGTGCGCTGAGCGAGCCGGATGCCGTCGCGCGGGCGCACGAGGCGTACGCCATGCTCGACGCGCTCGCCGAAGCCGGGACGGATGATCCGCGGGTGGAGGCCGCGGCCCGCGCGCTCGCGGGACTGATGCCGCCCGAGCTGGCCGCCGCGGAACCCGTCGACCAGGAGCACGGCTTCCTGCGCGCCATGTACGCCGACCTGGCCCCGGCGCAGGCGGAGGCGATCCGCCGGGCGCTGCGGCTCGCCTCCGGGGGGACACGATGAGGACCACGGCGAGAACGGCGTACCGGCTCGTGTGGCATGAGGTGCAGCTCTACGTGTGCCTGGCGTTGTGGGTGGCCCGGCGGCGGCAGGGCATCGGCGGCGGGCGTGCCTTCGGGTACGCGAGCGGGCAGAGCGCGCTGCTGATGGGGTTCACGTTCGTGTGCGTGGTCGAGACGGTCGTGATGTCCGTGCTGCTGTCCCGGTGGCCGGCCGTGCACCATGTGGTGCTGGTCCTGGACGTGTACACCGTGCTCTTCGTCATCGGTCTGCACGCCGCGTCCGTCGTGCGGCCGCACGTCCTGGAGCCGGGGGCACTGCGGGTCCGCAAGGCCGCCCACCTCGACCTGCGGGTACCGCTGGAGCGGATCGCGGCCGTCCGGCGTGAGCTGCGTCTGACGCACGAGAAGGCCGACGGCGTGCTCGACGTCGAGATCGGCGGGCAGACGACGGTCACGCTGGAGCTCACCGAGCCCGTCACGTACGTGACGTTCCTCGGTCGGCGGCGGGAGGTGAGCCTGGTGCGCGTGTACACGGACGAGGCCGACGCCCTGATCGGGGCGGTCACCCGGGCGCTCAGCGGTGAGGACAGCAGGCCGTACCCTGGCGCGGAGGTCTAGAGAAGGAGAATCCGTGCTGGTCCTGCTGCCGCCCTCGGAGGGGAAGGCGTCCTCCGGCCGGGGCGCACCGCTCAAGCTGGAGTCGCTGGCGCTGCCCGAGCTGAACGCCGCCCGGGAGGCCGTCCTCGACGAACTGGTCGAGCTGTGCGCCGGCGACGAGGACAAGGCGCGCGAGGTGCTGGGGCTGAGCGAGGGACTGCGCGGCGAGGTCGCCAGGAACACCGGACTGCGCACCGACGGGGCACGGCCCGCCGGGGAGATCTACACGGGTGTGCTGTACGACGCTTTGGGCCTGGCCTCGCTGGACCCGGCCGCCAAGCGGCGTGCCGCACGGTCCCTGCTGGTGTTCTCGGGGTTGTGGGGCGCGGTCCGGGTGACGGACCGGATCCCCTCGTACCGGTGCTCGATGGGCGTGAGGCTGCCCGGACTGGGCGCGCTGGGCACGCATTGGCGTACGGCGATGGCCGCCGCGTTGCCCGAGGCGGCGGGGAGCGGGCTGGTGCTGGACCTGCGGTCGTCGGCGTACGCGGCGGCGTGGAAGCCGAAGGGCGAGGTCGCGGGGCGGACGGCGACGGTACGGGTGCTGCACGCGCCGACGCGCAAGGTGGTCAGCCACTTCAACAAGGCGACCAAGGGCCGGATCGTGCGCAGCCTGCTCACGGCGGGGACGGCGCCGAAGGGGCCGGCGGAGCTGGTGGAGGTGCTGCGCGACCTCGGGTACGTGGTGGAGGCCGAGGCGCCCGCGGGGGCCGGGCGGCCGTGGTCGCTGGACGTGCTGGTCGACGAGATCCACTGAGGCCTCCGCGTACCGATCACGTTGCAACATACGCAACGCGCTTTGCGCATGCTGCACCACCCGGGCACGATGTGGCCCATGACCGACTCCGTGCTCGATCTCGCTCCCGTCGTCCCCGTGGTCGTCCTGCCGGACGCCGCCGACGCCGTACCGCTCGCGCGGGCGCTCGTCGCCGGGGGGCTGCCGGCGATCGAGGTGACCCTGCGGACGCCGGACGCGCTCGATGCGATCCGGGCGATCAGCGGGGCGGTGCCGGACGCGGTGGTCGGGGCCGGGACGGTGATCACGCCGGGTCAGGTCGAGGACGCCGTGGCCGCCGGGGCGCGTTTTCTGGTGAGCCCGGGCTGGACGGACGTACTGCTGGAGGCGATGCGGCGGTCCGGGGTGCCGTGTCTGCCGGGGGTGTCGACGACGTCCGAGGTGGTGGCGTTGCTGGAGCGCGGGATACGGGAGATGAAGTTCTTCCCCGCGGCCGCCGCGGGGGGTACGGCGTATCTGAGGTCGCTCGCCGGGCCGTTGCCGCAGGCGCGGTTCTGCCCGACGGGCGGGATCGGGCTCGCGTCGGCGCCGGAGTATCTGGCGCTGCCCAACGTCGGCTGTGTGGGCGGGAGTTGGATGGTCCCGGCGGACGCGGTGGCGGCGCGGGACTGGGCCCGGATCGAGGAGCTGGCCCGGGAGGCCGCCGCGCTCAGCGCAGGTGAGACGTGTCGTTGAGGAGACGGACGCTGGCGTTGCCGTCGGCGTAGTACGCCACGACCGACAGGGACGCCGCCGAGAGTTCCATGCGGAACAGGGACTCGGGCGGGGCGCCCAGCGCGAGGCGTACGAGGGTCTTGACCGGGGTGACGTGCGTGACGAGCAGGACCGTGCGGCCGGCGTGGGCCGCGATCAGCTTGTCGCGGGTCGCGGCGATCCGGGTGGCGGTCGCCGCGAAGCTCTCGCCGCCGCCGGTGGGTTCGGCGTCCGGCGAGGCCAGCCAGGCGCTCAGGTCGTCGGGGTGACGCTGGTGCACCTCGGCGAAGGTGAGGCCCTCCCAGGCGCCGAAGTCGGTCTCGCGCAGCCCGTCGTCGATGCCGACCTCCAGGCCGAGGCGGGCGGCGACGATACCGGCGGTCTCACGGGTCCGCGCGAGCGGTGACGCCACGACGGCCTGGATCGTCCCGCGCCGCGCCAGCGCGAGGGCCACCCGCTCGGCCTGCTCCCGGCCGATGCCGGAGAGCGAGGGGTCGCTGCCGCCGCTGCCCGAGAAGCGCTTCTCCGGCGTGAGGGGTGTCTCGCCGTGCCGCAGCAACACGAAGGTCGCGGGCGCACCCATGTCGGGAGCACCCCAACCGGCCTGGGGCGTGGCCACGTTGCGCGCGGCGTTCACATCGACACCGGCCGGGACAGAGGAGGAAACGGAAGAAGCAACGGACCCCGCCGCCGGCGAGGCGCCACGGCTCGCCAGGGCCGCCCGTGCCCTCGCCGCGCCCGCCGCCGCGTCCCCGGGCGGCCCCTCGGGCTCGGGGACGGCCACTGCCGCCGGGGAAGGCGTCCAGGCCTCCCCACGCGCGCCCGCGTCCATCGCCTCGTTGGCCAGGCGGTCCGCCTGCTTGTTCCGCTCGCGCGGGATCCACTCGTACGTCACCCGGCCGGGCGGGAAGATCCGTCCCGCCTCCATGGCCAGCGGCTTCATGTCGGGGTGCTTGATCTTCCAGCGGCCGGACATCTGTTCCACGACCAGCTTGGAGTCCATCCGGACGTGTACGGTCGCGGTGGGGTCGAGGGCGTGGGCCGCGCGCAGGCCGGCCAGGAGTCCCCGGTACTCGGCGACGTTGTTCGTGACGACGTCCAGGTACTCCGCCGTCTCCGCCAGCGTCTCGCCCGTCGTCGCGTCGATCACCACGGCGCCGTAGCCCGCGGGCCCCGGGTTGCCCCGGGAACCGCCGTCCGCCTCGACGATGAACTCCCGCAACGCGACGGCCCCTTACAGCCCCGACTCGGACGTGCGCACCAGGATGCGACGGCAGTTCTCGCACCGCACCACCGTGTCCGGCGCCGCCTTGCGGATCTCGCTGATCTCGGTGATGGCCAGCTCCTGGCGGCAGCCCTGGCAGGTCCGCTGGTAGAGCTTGGCCGCGCCGATGCCGCCCTGCTGCGCGCGCAGCTTGTCGTAGAGCCCGAGCAGGTCCGCCGGGACCGAGCCGGAGACGACCTCGCGCTCCTTCGTCGCCGACGCCACCTCGCCGTCGATCTCCTCGAACGCGGCGTCCCGGCGCGCGGTCGCGTCGTCGATCTTCGCCTGGACGGAGCCGACCCGCTCGGTCAGTTCGGCGACCCGCTCCTGCGCGGACTCCCGGCGCTCCATCACCTCCAGCACGACGTCCTCCAGGTCGCCCTGCCGCTTGGCGAGGGAGGCGATCTCGCGCTGGAGGTTCTCCAGGTCCTTCGGGGAGGTCACCGAGCCGGAGTCGAGGCGCTGCTGGTCGCGGACGGCGCGCTGGCGCACCTGGTCGACGTCCTGCTCGGCCTTGGTCTGCTCGCGGCCGCAGTCGCTCTCCTCGGTCTGCGCGGCCACGAGCAGGTCGCGCAGCTGGACGAGGTCCTTGGACAGCGAGTCGATCTCGGCGTGCTCGGGCAGCGACTTCCGGCGGTGCGCGAGCTGCTGGAGGCGGACGTCGAGGTCCTGGACGTCGAGGAGTCGGATCTGGTCGGCGGGCGCGGCGTTCAGTTGGGGGCTCCAGGAGTTTGCGTCGGGTTGGACGCCGCGTGGGCGGTCCAGGGGTCGGTGACCGTCTTCGAGACGTGGACCCGCAGGTCCCAGCCATGGCGGTCGGAGATCTCGTCGAGCTGGGCGGCCGCCAGCTCGCACCAGGGCCACTCGGTGGCCCAGTGCGCCGCGTCGAGCAGCGCGAGGGGACTGTGGGCGCTGTCCGCGAGGAACTCGGAGGCCGGGTGGTGGCGCAGGTCCGCGGTGAGGAAGGCGTCGGCCCCGGCGGCCCGTACGGCGTCGAAGAGGCTGTCGCCGGAGCCGCCGCTGACGGCGACCGTGCGGATCAGGGCCTCGGGGTCGCCGGCCACGCGGACGCCCTGCGCGGTGGCGGGCAGCCGCTCGGCGGCGAGGGCCGCGAACGCGCGGAGGGTCAGCGGGTGGTCCAGTTCACAGACCCGGCCGAGACCACGGCGCCCCTCGGGGTCGCTGGCGTCGGGCACCAGGGGCCGCACGACCCGCAGGTCCAGCGCGCCGGCCAGCGCGTCGCTGACTCCGGGGTCGGCGCTGTCGGCGTTGGTGTGGGCGACGTGCAGCGCGATGTCGTTCTTGATGAGGGTGTGCACGACGCGGCCCTTGAAGTGGCTCGCCGCCACCGTCGTCGTACCGCGCAGGTAGAGCGGGTGGTGGGTGACCAGCAGGTCGGCGCCCAGCTTCACCGCCTCGTCGACCGTCTCCCGCACCGGGTCCACGGCGAACAGCACCCGGGTGACGTCCTGGCCGGGATCGCCCACGACCGTACCGACCGCGTCCCAGGACTCGGCCCGCTCTGCGGGCCACAGGTTCTCCAGCGCGGCGATGACTTCAGACAGACGGGGCACGGAACACAGGCTACCTGGCCGTTCTGCGCCGTTGAACCTGTGGCGCCGCCCCCGCCCCGCTCAGCACACCCGTCCCCGTTTCCTCAGTCGAACCGCCAGATGGCCACCCTTACGTGTGAAGCGGCCGTCGGCCGGTTCCCCGCCTGTGCGTACGAAACTAGCTTCGTCGCTGGAGGTGACCGAACGATGACTGCCTGTGTTGTCGAGGCCACGGCGGGGAGCGAGGACACTCCCTCCCCGCCCCCGGGCTGCGTGATCACGGTGGACGGCACGTATGCCGCACGCCTCGCCGCGAGCGGCGACTCCTGGTTCCCGGAGCGCTGGACGCTGGACGGTCCCGAACCCTATGCCGTGCCGCTGCCCGGCAACCAGCCGGAGGAGCCCGGCACCGAGGTGCAGCCGATGAGCGACGGCCGGGTGCTCATCCGCCGCCTCGCCGCCGGCCGGCACGCCTTCTCGCTGCTCTACCCGACCGGCCCCGGCACCGGCGAGCTCCCGCTCGGCGCCGTCGAGTGCCCCGGCCCCGACACCCGGCTGCGGCTGCTGCCGCCCGCGCCGGGCGGCGACACGGCCTACGCCCTCGCCGTCGGCCCGCACTCCAGCACCGTGTGGCTGGTCGCGGGCGGCGCGTTCGGGCCGGAGCACGTAGCCCGGGTCCCCGGGCGCTGCTCGGGCGGGGTGTGGCTGGACGGAGCCGGGCGGATGCTGGCCCTGGACCGGGAGTCCGGCGGCCGGACCAAGACGGTCGTGGTGGACCTCGGGCGCGGCGGCGAGGTGTCGCCGCTGCTCCAGATCGCCGCCGACAGCGACGACCGGCTGCTGCTCGCCGACCCCGACAGCGGACTGCTCCTCATCCGTTCCGACGCGCCCTGCCCCGGCGAGGGCGGCCGGCTGGGCTGGGGAGTGCTGGGCAGCACGCTGCCGGTGCGGTTCCCGGACTGTCTGCGGTCGGCCGCGGAGTGCGCGGTGACGCCGTTCGCGATCCAGCCGGGGCAGGTGCTGACGCCGGAGAGCTGCGGTGTGGCGCTGCGCATCGACGGCCCGGACGGCAGCTGGGTGGGCGTGTGGCGGCCGGCCGAACGTCAGGTACGCCATCTTCCGGCGCCGCAGGGGTGGTTGGCCGGCGCCGGCCTGTGGACCAGGGACGGCGTGCTGCGGCTGCCGTACGCGGGCGAGGGCGCGGCGTGCGGGGTGGCCGAGTGGGCGGTGCCCCGGGAGGGCCCGCCCGCGGGCGACGGCGGCGCACAGGCGGGGGACACGGGGTACACGGGGGTCACAAGCCCGGAGGATTCGGTTCCGGACGGCGCGGCTTCAGCGGCTCGGTCCGTCGCGGAGCCGTCGGAACCGGGTCCTCCGGAGCCTGCCGCGCCACGTCCGGTGCCTTTGCAGCAGGCGCCGTTGGGCGGTCGTATGGCAAGTAGGTAACGAAGTAGTGCCGGTTGGCGTGTGCGCCTGGATCGGTCCCGAGGTGCCCTGGTTAAACTCGCCCGGCTGTGAGCAAAAGATCATGTTGACGGGGTGAATTCTTCCGATGAGAGACGCCAGCACGTCCCAGCCGCTGCCCGACGCCCAGGACTCCACCGGCCAAGGCCGGCACCGGGGTCCGGTCTCGACGCACGACACCGAGTCGGCTCCTCGCGGCCGGCACCGCAAGCCGGTGGAGCAGCAGACCGAGTCGGCGGCCTGACGGAACGTCAATCAGCTGGATGCGAGGCCCCGCTCACCGTCGGGTGAGCGGGGCCTCGCCGTCTGCTGTCGTACCTTTCCTCGGCTCGGCTACCCGCGCCGGAGCCCCAGCACCTCCACCGCGGCGAAGGTCTCCCCCCGTTCCCGCTCGGCGAAGTGCGCGGTCAGCAGCGTGTCCAGTTCGTCGTACGTGAACGCGTCCTGCTTGCTGTCGAACTTCGCCCGCACCCGCGGCCGTTCGACGACGGCCACCATGCCGCCGTGCACGACGAGCAGCTGTCCGTTGATCCGCCCGGCGGCCGGTGCCGCCAGATAGCCGACGAGCGGCGCGACATGCTCGGGGGCGAGCGGGTCGAGGCCGGGGGCGGGTACGTCGGTGAACACGTCCTCGGTCATGCGGGTCCGGGCGCGCGGGCAGATGGCGTTGACCGTGACGCCGTACTTCGCGAGGGCGTGCGCGGTGGACGTGGTCAACCCCACGATGCCGCCCTTTGCCGCCGCGTAGTTGGGCTGTCCGGCCGAGCCCGCGAGGAAGGCCTCCGAGGAGGTGTTCACGATCCGCCCGTACACGGTCCCGCCCGCCGTCTTGGCCCGCTCCCGCCAGTGCGCGGCGGCGAAGCGGGTGGTGTTGAAGTGACCCTTCAGGTGGACCCGTATCACCGAGTCCCACTCGTCCTCCGCCATGGAGAAGACCATGCGGTCGCGCAGGATGCCCGCGTTGTTGACCAGGATGTCGAGCTTGCCGAACTCCTCGACGGCCAATTGGACGAGCGTGGCGGCTTGTTGGTGGTCGGCCACGTCCCCGGTGTGGGTGACCGCCGTGCCGCCCGCCGCGCGGATCTCGGCGACCGTCTCCTCGGCGGGGCCTGCCGAGGCCCGTCCCGTTCCGTCCCGGCCGGGCTGCCCGTGGTCGTTGACCACGACGGCCGCGCCGAGCCGGGCCAGCTCCAGCGCCTCGGCCCGGCCGAGTCCGCGCCCGGCGCCGGTCACGATCGCGGACAGCCCCTCAAGTGGCAGTGACATAGGACCCCTTCGGTGACATGCGAGCCCCTTCGCCGACGTACGTGTCCTGCGGCTCGGGCGGTCAGATCTCGATGCAGGTGCGCAGGGAGGTGCCCGTGCGCATCTGGTCCAGGGCCTCGTTGATCTCGGCGAGCTGCACCCGGTGGGTGATCAGGCCGGCGAGGTCGATCCGGCCCGCGCGCCAGAGGGCGATCGTCCGCTCGTACGAACGCAGCACGTCGCCGCCCCCGTACATCGACGGGAGGATCCGCTTCTCGTCGAAGAACAGCTCGAACATGTTGAGCTGGAGGAAGTCGTCCATGGCGCCCGCGCCGACCACGACCAGCGTGCCGCCGCGCCGGGTGGTCTCGTACGCCGTGCGGGCGGTGGCCGACCTGCCGACCACCTCGAAGACGTAGTCGAAGCCCTCGCCGGCCGTGACCTGCTGCTTGGCGTCGGCCAGCTCGTCCGGCGCCACGGCGCGGGTGGCCCCGAACCGCAGCGCGGCCTCCCGGCGGCCGGCGACCGGGTCGACGGCGACGATCTCGGTGGCGCCCTTCAGCCGCGCGCCCTGGATCGCGGAGATGCCCACGCCCCCGCAGCCGATGACGGCGACGGACGCGCCCGCCTCCACGTCGGCCGTGTTGAGGGCGGCGCCGAGCCCGGTGGTGACCCCGCAGCCGATGAGGGCGGCGATGTCGTAGGGCACGTCGTCCGGGATGGGCACCGCGCAGCGGGCGTCGACGACGACCTCCTCGGCGAAGGTGCCGGTCCCGGCGAAGCCGAAGAGGTCTCCCCCGGGGCGCCGGTAGTTGGGGGTGCCCGCGTTCATGAAGCCGGCCAGGCACAGATGGGTCTGGCCGCGTGTGCAGGCGGGGCAGGCGCCGCAGGCGGGCAGCCAGCAGACGACGACCCGGTCGCCGGGCCTCAGGCCGGTGACCCCTTCACCGACCTCGGTGATCTCGCCCGCGCCCTCGTGTCCCGGTACGAACGGTGCCGGCTGCGGCAGCACCCCGTTCATCGCGGACAGGTCCGAGTGGCACAGCCCCGTGGCGCGCACCCGGATCCTCACCTTGCCCGGTCCAAAGCCCACCGCCTCGACGTCGTCGAGTATCTCCAGCTTCTCCTGGCCGATCTCGTGCAGTACGGCTGCGCGCATGGTGCGGCTCCCCTCGAGAGGCTTTCACGTGTGCTGGACGACGGTGTCGGCCAGGACCGGCGCGTCGTCCCGTTCGACCGAGCTCACGGCGACCCGTACGTCGCCCTCCCGCCGCCACATGCGGATGCGCAGGGTCTCGCCCGGATAGACCACGCCCGCGAACCGTGTGGCGTACGAGCGCACCCTGGTCACGTCTCCGCCCAGCAGCGTGTCCACGACCGCCTTGAGCGCCATGCCGTAGGTGCACAGGCCGTGCAGGATGGGCCGCTCGAAACCGGCGACCTTGGCGAACTCCGGGTCGGCGTGCAGCGGGTTCCAGTCCCCGGAGAGGCGGTAGAGCAGGGCCTGGTCCTCGCGGACGGTCCGCTCCACGGTCCGCTCGGGCGGTCCCGCGGGTGGGCCGAGGCGCACGGAGGGCCCGCGGTCGCCGCCGAATCCGCCTTCCCCCCGCAGAAAGATCTGGGCGTCGTTGGTCCACAGCGGGCCCTCGGCGTCGGCGACCTCGGTGCGCAGGACGAGGACGGCGGCCTTGCCCTTGTCGTACACGCCGGCGATGCGCGAGGTGGCGGTCGCGGTGCCCGTCGCCGGGATCGGCCGATGCACCCGGAGCGTCTGGCCGCCGTGCAGGACGCGGGCCAGGTCGACCTCCACACCGGGCATGGACAGCCCGCTGATCACGCCGGGCGCGCCCGAGCCGGCGACGGTGGCGAAGCTCGGCAGGACGTGCAGGCGGGATTCCAGGGTGTAGCGCAGTTCGTCGGGGTCGGTGGCGGGGAGGCCGGCGCCGATGCCGAGGTGGTAGAGCAGGACGTCCTTGGCGGTCCAAGCGATCTCGCCGGTCCGGGGCTCGGCGGCGAGCGCCTTGGCTGCGTCGATGGGCATGGGGCTCCTGAATGCTCGCGGGGCTGGGAACCTCGGTGCGACCGTCCGCACCGTCGGCCGCACCGAGGTCGTCACGAGGCCGTGAAACCCGCCCGTTCTAGAACGCGTTCCAGTACGGCGAACCTCTGTATAGCCGAGCCCGTCGGAGTTGGGAAGGCTCCTGACGGCATGTCAGGTGAGCTTTGTTCATGTCTTCGCGCAGGCGGCGGCCACACCCTTGCGCCTACGCTGAGTCCGTGAACGAGATGCCCCGTGACCACCGGCCCGCCAAGTCCGTCAGGGTGCTGCTCGCCGGGGACGAGGCGATGAGCGGCGGGGGTCTCGCCGCGCTCCTCGGCCTGGTGAACGACATCCAGGTGGTCGCCCAGGTGCCGACCGGGGCCGCCCTGATGGACGCGGCCCTGGTGCACCGCCCCGATGTCGCCCTGCTCGACGTGGAACTGCCCGGCATCAGCGGCCCGGACGCCGCCACCGCCCTGCGCCGGCAGGTGCCGGACTGCCGCGTACTCCTCCTCACCACCTACGCCCGCCCCGGCCTGCTGGAACGCACCCTGGCATCGGGAGCCGCCGGCCTCCTGGTCAAGGACGGCCCCCTGGAGGACCTGGTCACGGCGATCCGCCGCGCCCTCACCGGCGAGACGGTGATCGACCCGACCCTGGCCGGCGCGAACACCCCGACGGAACCGAGCCCGCCCGTCACCTGAGGGCCCGTGGCGGCACCGACGCCGCCTGCTACGACACCCACGCCCCCGGGTGTCCGGCCCTCACCGCACCCGAGCCCTTCCACCGCGGCCGCACGCCCTCACCGCACCCCCACCTTCCGCGGCAGCCAGACCGCCATCAGTACCGCCCCCACCACCAGCACCCCCGCGCTCGCCCGGAAGGCCAGCGCGTAGCCCTCCACCAGTGCCGCGGGTCCCGCGGTGTCCGGCCCCAGGGGGGAGCTCCCCTCGGTGCGGGCCGCCGCCAGCGTCGACATCACCGCCAGCCCCAGCGAACCGCCCATCGTGCGGGAGGTGTTGACCAGGCCGGAGACCACTCCCGCCTCCCCCGGGTCCGCCCCCGACGTGGCCAGTGCGGCCAGCGGTGTCGCCGCCAGTCCGGCGCCCAGCATCATCAGGATCCCCGGGAACATGATCGCCGTGAGATACCCGCCCTCCGCGGTGATCGTCGACTGCCAGCCGAAGCCCGCCGCGGCCACCACGGACCCGAGCACGGCCACGTTCCGCGCCCCCGCGCCCCGCATCAGCCGGGGCGCGAGCTTGGAGCCGACCACCACGGCCAGCGAGCTGGGCACCAGGGCGAGTCCGGCCTCCAGCGGCGTGTAGCCGAGCACGTTCTGCGCGTACAGCGTCATGAAGAACCACATGCAGAACATGGCCGAGCCGCTCAGCAGCATCGCCACGTTGGCCGATGCCACGGACCGCAGCCGGAACAGGCCCAGCGGCATCAGCGGAGCCGCCGTACGCGCCTCGACGAGCAGGAACAGCCCGATCAGCGCCAGCCCGGCGAGCAGCGGCACCAGCGTCGCCGCCGCCGTCCACCCCTCGGCCTCGGTCTGCGAGATGCCGAACGCCAGCGTCCCCAGTCCCGCGGTCACCAGTACCGCGCCCGGCAGGTCCAGCCGCCGCCGTTGACCGGCCCGGCTCTCCGGCAGCCCCCACAGCGCGCCGAGCAGGACGACCGCCCCGACCGGCACGTTGATCAGGAGCACCCACCGCCACGACAGCCCGTCGACCAGCAGCCCGCCGACCAGCCCGCCCGCGGCGCCACCGCCCGCGCCGACCGCCGTCCAGGTCGCGATCGCCCGGGCCCGGGCCGCGCCCTCCGGCACGGCGGACGTGAGGATGGTCAGCGTCGAGGGCGCCAGCACGGCCGCGCCCAGCCCCTGCACCGCCCGCGCGGCCAGCAGCTCCCACCCTTCCCGGGCCAGCCCGCCGCCCAGCGAGGCCAGGGTGAACAGCGCGAGCCCGACGAGGAACATCCGCTTGCGCCCGTACAGGTCCCCGGCCCGCCCACCGAGCAGCATGAACCCGGCGAAGGCGATCGCGTACGCGTTCACCACCCACTGGAGCCCGGAGCCGCTCAGCCCCAGATCGGCGCGCATCGAGGGCAGCGCCACGTTCACGACGGACACGTCGAGGACGACGAGGAACTGCCCGGAACAGGCGAGCGCGACCACCAGCCAGGCCGGGACGCCGGTGGGACGGGATATGCGGGGGTCCGCTGCGGCTCGGAGCATGGGGGCCATGCTCTCAACCGTCGCACCGGCGACGCATCGGAAATTCGACCCAGGGTTTATCCGCCCTGCGGCGTAGGGGACCGACTCTCTGACATGGGCCTCGTGACCTAGACGCCAACAGTGTTTGCCTAAACCATTTAGGTATGCGCAGAATGACTTTCGGTAAACAGGAAGGAAGCCCATGGCACGCGCGGGACTGACCACCGCACGCCTCACGCAGGCCGGCGCCGAGCTGGCCGACGAGGTCGGCTTCGACGAGGTGACCGTGTCCGCGCTCGCCCGCCGCTTCGACGTCAAGGTCGCGAGCCTGTACTCGCATGTGCGCAACTCCGAGGATCTGAGGACCAGAATCGCCCTGCTCGCACTGGAGGAGATGGCCGACCGCGCCGCCGACGCCCTGGCCGGGCGGGCCGGCAAGGACGCCCTCACCGCCTTCGCGGGCGTCTACCGCGACTACGCCCGTGAGCACCCCGGCCGCTACGCCGCCGCCCAGCTCAGGCTCGACCCCGAGACGGCCGCCGCGAGCGCGGGCGTCCGGCACGCCACCATGACGCGCGCCATCCTGCGCGGCTACGACCTCACGGAACCCGACCAGACCCACGCGGTCCGCATGCTCGGCAGCGTCTTCCACGGTTACGTCAGCCTGGAGCTGGCCGGCGGCTTCAGCCACAGCGCCCCCGACTCCGAGGAGTCCTGGAACCGCATCCTCGACGCCCTGGACTCCCTGCTGCGCAACTGGCCCGCGACCTGACCCCGCGACCGCGACCCCCGCAAGCCCCCGAGAGACGACACAGGCAGAGGCCATGCACTCCTGGATCACCACTCCCCTCACCCCCGCCCACCTCCGCGGCGCCCTCGACGTCGAGCACACCCCGCACGGCCTGCTCCCGCACCGGCTGCCCGCCGCCGCCCGCGCCCAGAACACCGACGCCCAGCTGGAGATGGCCGAGTCCCAGCCCTCTGGCGTACGCCTGGCCCTGCGCACCCGCGCCACCGCGATCGAGCTGGACACGCTCCCCACCAAGCGGGCCTACACCGGCGCCCCGCCGCGCCCGGACGGCGTGTACGACCTCCTGGTCGACGGCCGGCTGACCGGCCAGGCCACCGCGCCCGGCGGCAACATCGTCACGACGGACATGACGACGGGCGCCACCGCACTGCGCTCCGGGGAGCCCGGCACCGTCCGCTTCGGCGGTCTGCCCGGCCACGACAAGACCGTCGAGATCTGGCTGCCGCACAACGAGATCACCGAACTCGTCGCCCTGCGCACCGACGCCCCCGTCGAGCCCGCCCCCGAGTCCGGCCGCCCGGTCTGGCTGCACCACGGCAGCTCGATCAGCCACGGCTCCGACGCCGCGAGCCCCACCACCACCTGGCCCGCGCTCGCCGCCTCCCTCGGCGGCGCAGAGCTGATCAACCTCGGCCTGAGCGGCAACGCCGTGCTGGACCCGTTCACCGCGCGCGCCCTGCGGGACACCCCCGCCGACCTGATCAGCGTCAAGATCGGGATCAATCTGGTCAACCTGGACGTGATGCGGCTGCGCGCCTTCACGCCCGCCGTGCACGGCTTCCTGGACACGATCCGCGAGGGGCACCCCACCACGCCGCTCCTGGTCGTCTCCCCGATCCTGTGCCCGATGCACGAGGACACCCCCGGCCCCTGCCTTTTCGACTTCAGCGAGCTGGGCGCGGGCCGGCTCCGGTTCCGGGCGGCGGGCGACCCGTCGGAGACGGCTGCCGGCAAGCTCACCCTGAACGTCATCCGTACCGAACTGTCACGCATCGTCCGGCAGCGCGCGGCCGACGACCCCCACCTCCACCACCTCGACGGCCGTGAGCTCTACGGCGAGGCCGACCACGGCGAGCTCCCCCTCCCCGACGACCTGCACCCCGACGCCGCCACCCACCGCCGTATCGGCGAGCGTTTCGCCGCGTTCGCCTTCGGCGCGGACGGGCCCTTCGCATGACGTGACGGCCTCCGGGCGGACTGACGAAAGATCAGTTCCCCATGAGTCGGTCAAGGATTCGTTAGTGTCCCGAAGCACCGGAATAGTTGCCCGAGGGCACGGGGTTCATCATGAACGTACCCACGATCTTCTTCCGGCCCGGAGGCCCCACCCCATGACGCTCACGACGACCGGCCGGCCCACCGCCAGAGCGGGCGGAGCCGTCGTCCCCGTGCTCGCCTTCGCGGGCATCGTGGTCGCGGTGATGCAGACCCTGCTCGTCCCGGTCATCAAGGACCTGCCGCAACTGCTGGACACCTCGCCCAGCAACGCCACCTGGGTCCTGACGTCCACTCTTCTCTCGGGCGCCGTGGCCACCCCGATCATGGGCCGCCTCGGCGACCTGTACGGCAAGCGGCGCCTGCTCGTGCTGAGCCTCACCGTGATGGTGTTCGGCGCCCTGCTCAGCGCGCTCAGCAGCACCCTGCTCCCGATGATCGTCGGCCGTACCCTCCAGGGCTTCGCGATGGGCGCGATCCCGCTCGGCATCGGGCTGATGCGCGACATGCTGCCGCGCGAGCGGCTCGGCTCGGCCATGGCGCTGATGAGTTCCTCGATAGGCGTCGGCGGCGGCCTGGCCCTGCCCGCCGCCGCCCTGGTCGCCCAGAACACCGACTGGCACGTCCTCTTCTACGGCGCCGCGGGCCTCGGCGTCGTCGCCATCGCCCTCACCTTCGTCGCCGTACCGGAGTCCCCGGTCCGCGCGCGGGGCGGCTTCGACGTGCTGGGCGCGCTCGGGCTGTCCCTCGGGCTCGTGCTGTTCCTGCTCCCGATCACCAAAGGCAGCGACTGGGGCTGGTCGTCGGCCACCACGCTCGGCCTGTTCGGCGCCGCCGCCGTCGTCCTGCTCCTGTGGGGCCTGCTGGAGCTGCGCATCTCCTCGCCGCTGGTGGACCTGCGCACCACCGCACGCCGCGAGGTGCTGCTCACCAACCTCGCGTCGATCATGGTCGGGGTCTCGTTCTTCGTCGTCTCCCTCGTCCTGCCCCAGCTCCTCCAGCTCCCCGCCGCCACCGGCTACGGCCTCGGCCAGTCGATGGTCGTCGCGGGTCTGTGCGTGGCCCCGCTGGGCCTGACGATGATGTTCACCGCCCCGGTCTACGCCCGCCTGTCCGCCCGCTACGGCCCGCGCACCACGCTGATCATCGGCCTCCTGGTCATCGGCCTCGGCTACGCGGGCGGCCTCGGCCTGATGAACGCCGCCTGGCAGACCGTCATCACCTCGGTGATCCTCGGCGCGGGCATCGGCCTCGCCTACTCCTCGCTCCCCGCACTGATCGTCGGCGCGGTCCCGGCATCGGAGACGGGCGCGGCGAACGGCCTCAACACCCTGATGCGGTCCATCGGTACGTCCGTCTCCAGCGCCGTCATCGGCATGGTGCTGGCCAACACCGCGAACTCCGCCGGCGGCGTGGAGATCCCCACCATGCAGGGCTTCCGGGTCTCCTTCCTGATCGCGACCGGCGCCGTCGGCATCGGCCTGGTCCTGGCCTTCTGCCTGCCCCGGCGCCGTCCCTCGGACCTGCCGCGGCTGCGGGCGAGCAGTGAGGAGGACGCCAACCTGGAGCGCGCGGTCGCGGCGCTCGGCGGCTTCCGCGGCCGGGTCCTTGCCGCCGACGGCACACCGGTCGCCCGCGCCAAGGTCACGCTGATCGACCGGCGGGGCCGGCACGCGGGCGCGACCCTGTCCGCCGAGGACGGCAGCTACGCGCTGACGGTCCCGGCCGGGGGCTCGTACGTCCTCGCCGCCCAGGCGGCCGGACACGGCCCTCTCGCCTCCGCCGCGACCCACTGCGGCGACGCCGACCCGATCGACCTGGACCTCGCCCTCCCCGGCAGGACGGTCACGGCCTGAGCCTCTCCCCGCATCCGCTGCGCACCCCCGGTCACCGCATCGACCGGGGGTGCGGCAGCATGGGCGCCCAGACACACGTACGACCGGAAGGCTCCTGCGATGACCGCGGCACCCCCGCCCGAGATCCTGGCCGCGTTCGAGGCGGCGAAGGGGTTCATGCCAGCGGGTGAGGGCCTGGCCCTGTACGCGGCGGCCGTCGAGGCCGGGCGTCTCGGGCTGCCGCTGCTGGAGGTCGGCACCTACTGCGGCCGCTCGACGATCCTGCTCGCCGAGGCCGCCCGCGCGGCCGGCGTCACCGCGCTCACGGTCGACCACCACCGCGGCAGCGAGGAACAGCAGCCAGGCTGGGACTACCACGACCCCGGGACGGTCGACCCCGAACTCGGTCTGATGGACACCCTGCCCACCTTCCGCCGCACCCTGCACCGGGCCGGCCTGGAGGAGCACGTGGTGGCACTGGTGGGCCGCTCCCCCCAGGTGGCGAGGATCTGGCGGACGCCCCTCGGTCTGGTCTTCGTCGACGGCGGCCACACCGACGAGCACGCCACCGCCGACTACGAGGGCTGGGCGCCGCACGTCGCGGACGGCGGCCTGCTCGTCATCCACGACGTCTTCCCCGACCCCGCCGACGAGTTCACCGGCCAGGCCCCGTACCGGATCTACCTCCGCGCCCTCGCCTCGGGCGCCTTCACGGAGGTCTCGGCGACGGACTCGCTGCGGGTGCTGCGGCGCACCGGCGCCGGCATCTGACCCGGCCGCCACCCGGAGGGACGTACACAAACCGGGGTGGTGGCGTCCCGGCCGCTAGGGTGGCAAGCGTGTCGTACACAGGTCCGGAGTTCGATTCGTCCACGCCCCGCCGCTCTCGCCGCCGGGCGATGACCGTCGCCGTCGCGGCCCTGGTGCCCGGCGCACTCCTCGGGTGGGGGGTGTACGAGGCGGTGGGTGACACCGGCGGTTCGGGAGCGGGGCGCACGGAGGCCGGGGCGCCCTCCACGGCCCGGTCGTTCCCCTCGTCGGCGCCCGCCTCGTCCGCCGCCCCGTCGGGCGGGGGCCGCCCGTCGTCCGACGGGAAGCCCGCCCCGGCGCCCTCGCGTGCAGGCTCCCTCACGGGCAAGGTCGTCGTCATCGACCCGGGTCACAACCCGCACAACTTCCAGCACACGGCCGAGATCAACCGCAAGGTCGACATCGGGACGACCCAGAAGGAATGCGACACGACCGGCACGGCGACCAACGCGGGTTACACGGAGGCCGAGTTCACCCTCGACGTCGCCCGCCGGCTGCGCGCGGCCCTTCAGGAGCAGGGCGCCACGGTGCGGCTGACGCAGAACGGCGACCGCGAGTACGGGCCGTGCATCGACGAACGGGCGCGCATCGGCAACGAGGAGAAGGCCGACGCGGTCGTCTCCCTCCACGCGGACGGGTCCGGGACCGGGAACCGCGGGTTCCATGTCATCCTCCCCGCGTCCGTGCACGCGGGGGCCGCCGACACCCGGCCGATCGTCGCGCCGTCGCGTGAACTCGGCGCGCGCATCGCGGGAAGTTTCGTCCGCGCCACCGGCAGCGCGCCCTCCAACTACGTCGGGAGCGGCACCGGTCTCGTCACGCGTCAGGACCTGGGCGGTCTCAATCTGTCAACGGTTCCTAAGGTGTTCATCGAGTGCGGCAACATGCGCGATAGCAAGGACGCGGCACTGCTGATCAGCGGAGCCTGGCGGCAGAAGGCGGCGCAAGGGATCTCTGAGGGAATCGTGAGTTTCCTGCGCGGGTAGTGACAGGTGCGATCATCCCGGCGGACAGGTCGTTCGTACGGACGATAGTGTCGTCTCTACGATGAGGGGCCACCCCCGCGCTTGACACCCCGGGCCTTCGGGCAACTCGGTGACAGCGACGCCTCTACCGACGACGAGACGACCTGCGAAGGACCTGAAGTGAATATCCGCTCCCTCACTCGAGGCGACGGCGTGGTGATCGGAGCAGCGGTGTTGCTCTTCATCGCGTCGCTTCTTGACGTAGCCGGCTGCGATGCCCCGGAAGCAGTGTGCGAGGCGGCCGACATCCCGAGCGCCTGGGGTCTCAGCCTCGGTCTCGGACTCGGTACCTACATGCTCGGTGTGATCGGTGCCGCGCTCATCGTGGTGGCCCGCCTTCTGCCGCAGCCCCGCAAGGTGGTCGGTCTCGACCTGGGCCCGCTGGGCGTCGGGCTGGCCGTCGCCTCCGCGTGGGCGCTGCTGTGGTGGGTGATCGACGCCGACACCCGCGGGGCGGGCCTCATCCTCGGCCTGCTCGCCGCGCTCCTGCTCGCCGCCGCCGCCGTGGCCGCGCCGCTGGTGCCCGCGCTGAACGCCGCCCTCCTCCCGGCCCCCCGCCCGGCCGCCCCCCAGCCCTACGGCGGTCCGCCGCAGGGTGGTTACGGCTACCCGGGCGCCCAGCAGCCCGCCGGGTACGGTCAGCCGCAGCCGGGGCAGCCCTACGGCCAGCCGCAGCAACCGCCCGCGTCCGGCGGGGACTTCTCCCCGTTCTGGTTCGCGGTGCCGGTGCCGCGTCCGCTGTTCGGGGAGGACGGCTCGCCGTCCCCGATCGCCGAACTCGCCCCGGGTACCTGGTACCTGGCCGTCGAGCAGCGCGGTCAGGCGCTGGTCGCGCAGACGCAGGACGGCCGTCGCGGTGTCCTCCAGGACACCAGCGGCATCCAGCGCGGCTGATCCGCCCGCCGTACGCGCGGCCCCCCGCCCTTCCGGGCGGGGGGCCGTTGTCGTACAGTCGCCCCTCGAACAGCTGACGCTGCGTCAGGAGGCGGTATGCGGCTCGGTCTCGCGCTCGGCTACTGGGGCCGTGGCCCCTCCCCCGACCACCTGACGCTGGCCCGGGATGCCGAGCGGCTCGGATACGACTCCGTGTGGACGGCCGAGTCCTGGGGCTCGGACGCCTTCACCCCGCTGACCTGGCTCGCCGCCCACACCTCGACCATCAAGCTCGGTACCGCCGTTGCCCAGATGGCCGCCCGCCCGCCGACGACCACCGCCATGCACGCCCTCACCCTCGACCATCTCTCCGGCGGCCGGATGAGGCTGGGCCTGGGGCTGTCGGGGCCGCAGGTGGTGGAGGGCTGGTACGGGCGGCCGTTCCCGTCCTCACCGCTGACCGCCACCCGGGAGTACGTCGACGTGGTACGGCAGGTGCTCGCGCGCCGGGCGCCGGTCGCACTGGACGGGCGGTTCCACGCCCACCCGTACCGGGGCGCGGACGGCACCGGCCTCGGCAAGGCCCTGAGGCCCATCACGCACCCCCTGCGCCCCGATCTGCCGGTCCTGCTGGGCGCGGAGGGCCCCAAGAACATCGCGCAGACCACCCGGATCGCCGACGGCTGGCTGCCCCTGTACTGGTCACCGCTGCGCACCGAGGTGTACGAGCCGTCCCTGGCCGGCGCCCCCGAGGGCTTCCTCGTGGCGCCGCTGGCCCAGGCGCGGGTCTGCCAGGACGTCGCGGAGGGGCTGTTGCCGGTCAAGGCCATGCTCGGCTTCTACATCGGCGGGATGGGTCACGCACGGCGCAACTTCCACGCCGAGCTGATGGCGCGCATGGGGTACGGGGAGGAGGCCCGGCGGGTCCAGGAGCTGTTCCTCGCCGGGCGGCGCGAGGAGGCCGTGCGGGCCGTGCCCGACGCGTTCGCGGACGAGATCTCCCTGGTCGGCCCCCGGGAACGCGTCGCGCGGCGGCTGGAGTTGTGGCGCGAGGGCCCGGTGACCGACCTGCTGGTGCTGGCCCCGGACCCGCACACCCTGCGGGTGCTGGCCGAGCTGAACTCCTGACGGCTCAGCGGAAGATGGCGACCGGGTCGAGCGTCAGCTTGGGGATGGAAGCCGGCCGTGGCCGCGGACCTTTCTGGTTTCAGCCAGGTATGAGCGGCAACCCGTAGGGCATGTCCCCCAGATATCGCGGTGCGAACCAGGCCGGCACGGTCATAGCGATCGTCGCCGACATCATGGCCCTCATCCTGGGCCTGTGGATCCTCATGTACCTGCTGGACGCCAACCCCGGCAACGACTTCGTGCAGTTCGTGCACGACGCCGCGCGCTGGCTGGCCGGCTGGTCCTACGACCTCTTCACCTTCGACGCGGCATGGGCGCGCGTCGTCGCGGGCTACGGCCTGGCGGCGGTCGTGTACCTCTTCGTCGGCCACGCGATCGCGGGCCGCATGCACCGCCAGCACTGACCGAACACCGGTGAGCGGAAGCGGCCCGCGGGGGCGCGGGGAACCGCCGGCGGAACCGATCAGTCGCAGCAGTCGGGATCCAGCCCCACCGGCAGCAGGTCCCCGCCGAACACCGCACACGTGGCCTCGTGCCCGCCCAGCGCCGCGACGGCGAGCAGCAGTGAGCCCGCCGTCCACGTGGTCAGCTCACGTGGCCAGATCGCGTCGTCCTCGAACACGTAACCCGTCCAGTACAGCCCGGTCTCCGGATCACGCAGGTGCTGGATGGACTGCAAGATCTCCAGCGCGCGGTCGGACTCGCCCATCACCCACAGCGCCAAGGCGAGTTCGGCCGACTCGCCGCCGGTCACCCACGGGTTGGGCACCACGCACCGCACCCCGAGGCCGGGCACGACGAACCGCTCCCAGCCCTCCTCCACACGGGACTTGGCCTCCGCGCCGGTCAGGGCGCCGGCCAGCACCGGGTAGTACCAGTCCATCGAGTAGCGGTCCTTGTCCAGGAACCGCTCCGGGTGCCGGCGTATCGCGTGCCGCAGCATGCCGACCGCCAGCTCCCAGTCGGGCTGCGGCTCCTCCCGCTGCTCGGCGATGGCGAGCGCGCAGCGCAGCGCCTGGTGGATGGACGAGCACCCGGTGAGCAGGGCGTCGGTGACGGGCGTGCCGTCGTCCTCCCGCTTCCAGCCGATCTCCCCGCCGGGCTGCTGGAGCGCCAGCACGCACTCGACGGCCGCGTACACCACCGGCCACATACGGTCGAGGAAGGTGTCGTCGCCGGTAGAGAGGTAGTGGTGCCAGACGCCCACGGCTATGTACGCGACGAAGTTGGTCTCGCGTCCCCGGTCGGTG
Organism: Streptomyces sp. NPDC086077; assembly: GCF_040686175.1. Lineage (NCBI taxonomy): Bacteria > Bacillati > Actinomycetota > Actinomycetes > Kitasatosporales > Streptomycetaceae > Streptomyces > Streptomyces sp. NPDC086077. The sequence continues at coordinate 29,072 of NZ_JBFBJT010000007.1, forward strand.
ACGTCGTCGTGCGCCCCGTCGGCGTACGCCGCGTACCAGGAGCCGTCCTGGTTCTGATGGGCCGCCAGCCACAGGTAGGCACGCTCGGCGGCGTCGTGCTCGCCGGCCGCGTCCAGCGCCATCGCGGCCTCGGTGTGGTCCCACGGGTCGAGGTGGTGCCCGCGGAACCACGGGATCGCCCCGTCCTCCCGCTGCACGGCGAGGATGCCGCGTACGGTCGCGGCGGCCTGCTCGGCGGTGAGGACCCCGGGCAGGACGAGGTGTTCTGTCCGGGGGGTGGTCACCGGGCGTCCACGGCGGGCAGGTGGGGCTTGGTCGCGTAGGCCACGAAGCTCTTGCCGATCAGCGGATTCAGCGCCTGCTCGGCGACCCGCGTGGCCAGCGGCTTCTTCATGATGTCCCAGACCAGCAGCTTGTGGTATGCCCGCACCGGCAGCGCCTTGTCGTTGTCGACGCCGAACGCGCACTTCAGCCACCAGTACGGCGAGTGCAGGGCGTGCGCGTGGTGCGTGCCGTACGGCTTGAGGCCGGCCTCGCGTATCTTCGCGAGGAGTTCGTCCGCCTTGTAGATGCGGATGTGGCCGCCCTCGACCTCGTGGTAGGCGTCGGAGAGGGTCCAGCAGACCTTCTCGGGCCCGTAGCGCGGGACGGTGATCGCGATCCGGCCGCCGGGCTTGAGGACCCGCACCATCTCGGCGAGTACGCCCTTGTCGTCCGGGATGTGCTCCATCACCTCGGAGATGATGACGACGTCGAAGGACTCGTCGGGGAAGGGCAGGGCGAGGGCGTCGCCCTCCATGGCGGTGGCCGTGGCGCCCTCGGGCGCCTCACCCGCCTCCTTCATCGCCGCGAACCACTTGGCGACCTCGCGGATCTCCTCGCCGTTCTGGTCCAGCGCGACGACCTGCGCGCCGCGCCGGTAGCACTCGAACGCGTGCCGGCCGGCGCCGCATCCGAGGTCCAGGACGCGGTCACCCGGGGCGAGCGGGAACCGGGAGAAGTCGACGGTCAGCACGTGGTCCTGCTTTCGCGGTAGACGCCGGTGGTACTGGTGGGGGTGGCCTCGGGGGGCGCGGAAGGGGAGCTCGCGGAAGGGGAGTTCGCGGAAACACCGCCCAGGACGTGGCCCGCGGGATGCCCGCCGCCGCCCGCGACGCCGGTGGCCGCGTCCGTCCCCTCGGCGCCGGAGGAGTGGGGACCCGAAGCCCCGGGCACGGGGGGGCCGCTCGCCACCAGGGTGCCGCGTCGCTCCGGACCGCCCGAGGGGTCGGTCACCGCGGCCGCACCGGGCCGCCGGCGCTCCCCGGCGCGGGCGATCGCCTCCCGGTAGCGGGCCACCGTGCCCTCCGCGGCGCGTGCCCAGGTGAAGTGGCACAGGACCCGCTCACGTCCGGCCGCGCCGAGCCGGGCGCGCAGTTCCGTGTCGCCCAGGAGCCGGCTCAGTCCGGCGGCCAGCGCGCCCGCGTCGCCCGGCGGCACCGCGAGGCACGTCTCCCCGTCCCGCCCGGCCACTTCGGGGATCGCCCCGCCGGTCGTGGCGAGCAGCGGCGTGCCGGTGGCCATCGCCTCGGCCGCGGGCAGCGAGAAGCCCTCGTACAGCGACGGCACGCACGCGACCTGCGCCGAGCGCACCAGGTCGACGAGTTCGGCGTCGGAGATCCCCTTGACGAACTCGACGGCGTCTTCGAGTCCGTAGCGCTGCACGGCCTGCGTCACCGGACCCTTGGTGGGCCGCTTCCCGACGACGACGAGATGGGCCTCGGGATGCTCGGTGCGCACCTTGGCCAGCGCCTCGACGAGGAAGACCAGCCCCTTCAGCGGCACGTCCGCACTGGACGTCGTGACGATGCGTCCCGGTACCCGCGGCACCGAGGGATCGGGCGAGAACAGGTCGGTGTCGGCGCCGATGTGCACGACGTGGACACGGTCCGCGCGGACGCCGAGGTGGTCGACGATCTCCTGGCGCGAGGTGCCGGAGACGGTGAGGACGGACGGCAGCCGCCGCGCCACCCGCTTCTGCATGCGGGTGAAGCCGTACCACCGCTTCACGGACAACCGCCGCTTCCAGCCCTCCGCCGCGTCCAGCTCCAACTGCCGGTCGACGGTGATGGGGTGATGGATCGTCGTCACCAGGGGCGCGCCGACATCGCCCAGCAGTCCGTACCCCAGCGTCTGGTTGTCGTGCACGACGTCGAAGTCGCCGCGGCGTGCGCGCAGATGACGGCGGGCCCGCAGGGAGAACGTGACGGGCTCGGGGAAGCCGCCGGTCCACATGGTCGCGACTTCGAGGGCGTCGATCCAGTCCCGGTACTCGTCACGCCCCGGCGTGCGGAAGGGGTCGGGCTGGCGGTAGAGGTCGAGGCTGGGCAGCTCGGTGAGGCTCAGGCCGTCGTAGCCCTCGTCGAGGACGGGATAGGGCTGGGCGCCGATGACCTCGACGTGGTGGCCGAGGCGGGCGAGTTCGCGGGAGAGGTGCCGGACGTAGACGCCCTGGCCACCGCAGAACGGGTTTCCCTTGTAGGTGAGGAGCGCTATGCGGAGCGGTCGCAAGCCGTCGGCGGCGAGTGCCTCCAAAGAGCCCGCCTGACTGGCCTCAGCGGTCACTCTGGGCCCCCTTCTCCCTGCACTGTCCCGCGAGATTACGCCGGGACGCTAATCTAGAACAAGTTACAGACTTGATCGTTCAAGAGGCTCTGAATCTACCGGCAGGTAGCGCCGCTGTGAGCAGTGGATCAGGTGATTCACGCCACGGCTCGCCGGGGCACGCGGCGGCGGTCCGCGCCTGCCATGCTGTCTGATCGCACGCCCTCACGCACTGTCACGAAACGGGACCTCATGCCAGCGGAAGCCAAGGTGGAAGCCAGTCGCGCGCGGCCTGCCGCCCCCGCCGCGCCGCCCCTCACCGAGCGGCAGGAGGCGCGCCGGCGCCGCATCCTGCGGGCGTGTGCCCAACTGGCCAGCCGGGGCGGTTTCGACGCGGTGCAGATGCGTGAGGTCGCGGAGTCCTCGCAGGTCGCCCTCGGCACCCTTTACCGCTACTTCCCGTCCAAGATCCATCTTCTGGTCGCCACCATGCAGGACCAGTTGGAGCACATGCACGGCACGCTGCGCAAGAAGCCCCCGACGGGCGAGACGGCGGCGGAGCGGGTCGCGGAGACCTTGATGCGGGCCTTCCGGGCGCTCCAGCGCGAGCCGCATCTGGCCGACGCCATGGTCCGCGCCCTGACCTTCGCGGACCGCGGCGTGAGCCCCGAGGTGGACCAGGTCTCCCGGCAGACCACGGCGATCATCCTGGACGCCATGGGCCTGGACGATCCCGGCCCCGCCCAGCTCTCGGCCGTCCGCGTCATCGAGCACACCTGGCACTCGGCGCTCATCACCTGGCTCTCGGGCCGCGCCTCCATCGCCCAGGTCAAGATCGACATCGAGACGGTGTGCCGCCTGATCGACCTGACGACGCCGGAGGACGCGTAGCCGCGGGCGCGGGCACGGGGACGCGTGAACAGGAACGCGTCGACATGGACGCGTGCACAGAAGAAGGACCTACGAGACGGGTTCCCTTCGCCGGTATTGCCCGGATCAGGTGGCTGGGGGTCGCCTTCCGGTTCGCCCGGTCCGCTCGGCCGTGACGCCCTTCCGGCCTCTCAGCCCGACCGTCGACGTCGGCACCGGCGGAAGCTCTCGCCTCTCGCAGGAGTCGGCTACTCCGGTCGAACTCCCTCACTCGTCCCGTAGGCCTGATATCAGGGTAAGACGCCCTTCGTGGAATAGAACCCCCCAGAGAGGATTTTTTTCTCAAATCTCCTCTCACTCCTCAGGCGGGTACACCGCCTCCCCACTCCCCAGCAGCGTCAGGGTGATCGCCTCGACGGGACAGCTCTCGGCGGCCGCCAGGACGCCCTCGCCCGCGTCCGCCTCCGCTTCCATGGGGCGGGACTGGCGGCCAGTGTCGAGGCGGAACGCGTGCGGGGCGTGGTGGACGCACTGGGCCGAGCCGATGCACAGGGAGCGGTCGACCTGAACCTGCCAGCGATCGCCCACGGCTCAGCCCTCCCAGCCGGACGGCAGGTGGATCATCTTGTGTTCGAGGTACTCGCCGTAGCCCTCCGGGCCGAACTCCCGCCCCAGGCCTGAGTTCCTGTAGCCGCCGAACGGGCCGAGCATGTCGAGGCTGAAGGTGTTCACCGAGTACGTGCCGGTACGGACCTGGCGGGCGACCTCGATGCCGCGGCCCACGTCGGCGGTCCACACGCTGCCGCTCAGCCCGTACTCGGAGTCGTTCGCGATCCTCACGGCCTCGGCCTCGTCGCCGTACGGCAGGAGGCAGATCACCGGGCCGAAGATCTCCTCGCGGGCGATCCGCATGGAGTTGTCGACGTCCCCGAAGAGGGTCGGTTCGACGTACCAGCCGCGCTCCAGGCCCGCCGGGCGCCCGCCGCCCGTGAGGATCTTGGCGCCCTCCTCCTGGCCGATGCGGATGTAGTCGAGGCTGCGCCGCTGCTGCCGCCGGGCGACCAGCGGCCCCACCTGCGTCGCCGGGTCCAGCGGGTCGCCGACGACGAGCGCGCTCGCGGCCGCCGCGAACGCCTCCGCGAACTCCGGGTAGCGCGAGCGCGGCAGCAGGATCCGGGTCTGCGCCACACAGGCCTGCCCGTTGTTCATCCAGGCCGCCGGCACGATCCCGGCCACGGCGGTCTCCACGTCCGCGTCCGGCAGCACGACCGCCGCCGACTTGCCGCCCAGCTCCAGGGTGACCCGGGTCAGGTTGCGCGCGGCGACCTCCATCACGCGCCGCCCCGCCGCCACCGACCCCGTGAACGACACCTTGTCGATCGCAGGATGCGCCACGAGGTACTCGCTCACCTCACGGTCGGCGGGCAGGATCGACAGCACGCCCTCCGGGAGCCCGGCCTCCCGCGCGATCTCACCGAGCAGATACGCGTCCAGCGGCGACTCCGGTGAGGGCTTGAGGACGACCGTGCAGCCGGTCAGCAGCGCGGGGGCGAGCTTGGCGGCGGCCACGAACTGCGGGACGTTCCAGGGCACCACCGCCGCGACGACCCCGACCGGTTCGCGCCGCACGAGGAGCCGTCCGAGCACGCCGTCGCGCGTCTCCTCGTACGGGAAGTCACGGGCGACCCGGATCGCCGCGTCCCAGACCATCATCGCGCCGAGCGCCTGCGCGAGGACGCTCCAGGAGTACGGCGACCCGTTCTCGGACGAGATCACGCGGGCGATCTCCTCGTGCCGGGCGGCGATGCCGTCCTTGATCCGCCCGACGACCGCGATCCGCTCGTCGAGGGACATCCGTGGCCAGGGCCCCTCGTCGAAGGCCCGGCGGGCGGCCGCGAGCGCCCGGTCCACGTCCTCCGCCGAGGCGTGCGGCACGCGCCCGATGACCTCCTCGGTGTGCGGGGAGACCACCTCGATGACGTCCTTGCCGAGGGGATCGGTCAACTCCCCGCCGATGAACAGCTGTCCGTGTTCCACGAGCTCCGTCATGGCGACTGCCTCCCTGATCCCGACGCCGCGCCTCTGACACTCCATCAGATATGCGGACTACGAGGACTGATACCAGCTCGCCCCGGAGGAGTCCACGGCCCGGAACCGGCGACTCGGGCTCCCATGGAAACGTGTTCTAGTTATAGTGACCGCACGGTGGCGATCGGGGGAACCCATGACGCAGGTGCACGACCACGGCGGCGGCGTACGGTCCCTGAAGGTCCCCATCCCGGGCAACCCCCTCGGCCACACCCTCGTGCACGTCGTCGACACCGACGCCGGCCCGGTGCTGATCGACACCGGCTGGGACGATCCGGCGTCCTGGGACACCCTCGCCGCGGGGCTCGCGGCGTGCGGCACCTCGGCCGCCGAGGTGCACGGCGTGGTCGTCACCCACCACCACCCCGACCACCACGGCCTGTCGGGCCGGGTGCGGGAGGCGTCGGGGGCGTGGATCGCGATGCACGCGGCGGACGCGGCGGTGGTGCGCCGCACGCACGAGGCCCGTCCCGAGCACTGGTTCTCGTACATGGCGGACAAGCTCACCGCGGCCGGCGCCCCCGAGGCCCACATCGCCCCCCTGCGCACCGCCCGCGGCCGCCTCCCCGGCCTCTCCCCCGCCCTCCCCGACCGCGAGATCGTCCCCGGCGAGCTGCTCGACCTCCCCGGCCGCCGGCTGCGCGCGATCTGGACGCCGGGCCACACGCCGGGCCATGTCTGCCTGCACCTGGAGGAGGAGCACCCTGCCCGGCTCCCGGGCCACGGCCGCCTGTTCTCCGGCGACCACGTGCTGCCCGGGATCACCCCGCACATCGGCCTGTACGAGGACCCGGACGACACGACCGTCACCGACCCGCTCGGCGACTACCTGGCCTCCCTGGAGCGCGTCGCCCGCCTCGGGCCCGCCGAGGTCCTCCCGGCGCACCAGCACGCCTTCACCGACGCCCCTGCCCGGGTGGCGGAGTTGCTCACCCATCACGAGGCGCGTCTCACCGGTCTGCTGGTGCTCCTGACCGAGCCCCTCACCCCCTGGCAGCTCGCCGAGCGCATGGACTGGAACCGCCCCTGGGCCCATATCCCCTACGGTTCCCGCAACATCGCCGTCTCTGAGGCGGAGGCCCATCTGCGCCGCCTGGTGAAGCTGGGGCGGGCGGAGGCGGTGCCGGGGAGCGATCCGGTCACGTACGTGGCGGTCTGAGGCCTTCGCGGCACCTGGACGAGCCCGCGCCGGACCTCCGGTGGATTCGGCCCGGTCCCCGGACGACGGCGGCCACCGCCGCTCGTACTTCCTGCCCCCTTCTCTCATCCCTTGTCCTCCACGGGAGTTCGCATGGCGTGGCCGCGACTACGGCGCCGCGGGGCCGTGCCGCCGCCCGCCGTGCCGGGGCCGTGCGCGCTCGGCCGGCACACGGCCACGAGTCCGGCCCGGTCGGCCGCTGCCGTGCGGCGGGCCTGGTCAGGACCCGCGCCTAGCCCCGGCCGGGTGTGACCGGCGCCCCACGGGGGGTTCGGCTACGGGCGGGTAGAGTGGCCCGGTCGTCATCACACCCGTACGGGGGAAAGCCGGTGCAAATCCGGCGCTGACCCGCAACCGTGAGCAGCCGAGGCTGTGAGCCGGACCGCCCCGCACGGAAGCGTGACCGGCTCAAGTGCACCGGCAACCGGCCGGTGTACGGCACCGTCGAGGTATACGGAGCCGAGCCGCCCGGGGGTTGCCCGTGCTGCGCGGCTCCCCCGCAGGGAGAGGCACCCGCCGATCATGAACGTCGTCCGCCGCAGCGCAGCGGCCCTGGCCGTCACCGCAGTGATCGGTGCCGCCGCGACCCCGGTCGCCCACGCCGCGAGCCCCTCGCCGTCGCTGCCCTCGGGCCTGTACGGCACGGGCGACCCGACCTACGACGGCGTGTGGCGCCAGTCGCTCGCCCTGCTCGCCCAGGACGCCGTCGGCGTGCGGCCCGCCGCCTCGGCCGTGGACTGGCTCGCCGGACAGCAGTGCGCCGACGGCGCGTTCGCGCCGTACCGCGCCGACACCGCCAAAGCCTGCGACGCCAGGACGCCGGTCGACACCAACATGACCTCCGCCGCCGTGCAGGCGCTCGCCGCGCTCGGCGGGCACGACGCCGTCACCGGCAAGGCCGTCACGTGGCTGAAGTCCGCGCAGAACAAGGACGGCGGCTGGGGCTACACCGCCGGCAGCCCCAGCGACGCCAACTCGACCTCCCTGGTGATCGGCGCCCTCTCCGCCGCCGGCGAACAGCCGAACGACGTCGTCAAGGGCGGCAGGTCTCCCTTCGACGCCCTGCTGACGTTCGCCATACCGTGCGACGACGACAAGGGCGCCGGCGCCTTCGCCTACCAGCCGGACGAGAAGGGTGCCCTCGCCGCCAACGCGGACGCCACCGCGGCCGGTGTGCTGGGCGCGCTCGGCAAGGGCCTGACCGCCGAGGCCGCCGGCACCGGGGCCGCGCCCTCCTGCACCGACGGCGACGACCTCACCCCCGAGCAGGCCGCCGCGAACGGCGCCTCCTACCTCTCCGACGCGCTCGCCGCGGACGGCCACCTCATGTCGGCGCTCGCCGGTGCCGAGGACCAGCCGGACTACGGCAACACCGCCGACGCCGTCGTGGCCCTCGCCGCCCAGGGTGGTGCCGAGCAGGCGGCCGGGCCCCTCAAGTGGCTTGAGCGGAACGCCACCACGTGGGCCAGGCAGAGCGGCCCCGCCGCCCACGCCCAGCTGATCCTCGCCGCGCACGCGGCCGGCGCCGACCCGCGCGACTTCGGCGGCACGGACCTCGTGCGGCTGCTGGGCGCGTCGGGGCCCGCCCCGCAGGCCGCGAAGCAGACCGCCGCCGCGGACAGCGACGCCAAGTCCGAGTCGGAGGACGGCTTCGGTGTCTGGTGGTACGTCGGCGTCTGCCTGGTCGCCGGTGTCGGCATCGGCTTCCTGCTCAGCGGCCGGAACCGGAAGCAGCAGCCGTGACACGCCGTGCGGCGCTCCTGTTCACCGCTCTCCTGATCGCCCTGGCGGGCGGCACGGGCCCGGCCCAGGCCACCGGCTACCGCTACTGGTCGTTCTGGGAGCGCGACGGCGAGGCGTGGACGTACGCCACCCAGGGTCCCTCCACCGCCCGCCCCGCCGACGGCTCCGTCCAGGGCTTCCGCTTCGCCGTCAGCGAGGACTCCCAGGACGCCTCCCAGCCGCGCGGCGAGGCCGGCTTCACGACGATCTGCGCCGGCACCCCCGCGCGGGACGGCCAGAAGCGGGTGGCCCTGGTCATCGACTTCGGCACGGCGTCGGACGCCCCCTCCGGCGAGACCCCGCCCGCGTCCCGCACGGCCTGCGCCCGGCTCGCCCCGGACGGGACGACGGCGGACGCCCTGGCGGCGGTCGCCAAGCCTCTGCGCTACGACGCCGACGCCCTGTTGTGCGCGATCGGCGGCTATCCGGAGAAGGGCTGCGGGGAGCAGGTCTCGTCGGAGAGGAAGGCGTCGCCGGCGTCGGAGGCCGGGAGCGGCGGCGGTCCGTCGCTGGGCATCGTCGCCGGGGTGGCGGCGGTGGCGGTACTGGGCGCGGCAGTCGGCTGGCAGGCCCGCCGGCACAGGCATGGCTGACACGGGCTCGGGGGCGGACGGTCGCGGCATCCCGTCGGCGCGGGCGGGCGTCCCCGCCCCTCGGCGCCGGTACTCCGTGCCCGTCCACCCCGGTGCCTGGTGGCTCTGGTCCCTTGCCCTGGGTACCGCCGCCACCCGCACCACCAACCCCCTCCTCCTCGCCCTCCTCGTCACGGTCTCGGCCTACGTCGTCATCACCCGCCGCCCCCACACCCCTTGGGCCCGCTCCTACGGCGCCTTCGTCAAGCTCGCTCTCGCCGTGCTGCTCGTCCGTCTTCTCTTCGCCGTCACCCTCGGCTCCCCGCTCCCCGGCTCCCACACCCTTCTCACCCTCCCCGAAGTCCCCCTGCCGAACTGGGCGCAGGGCATCCGCCTGGGCGGCCGGGTCACCGCAGAGACCCTCGTCTTCGCCCTGTACGACGGCCTGAAACTGGCCACCCTCCTGATCTGCGTCGGCTCGGCCAACGCCCTCGCCAGCCCCACCCGCCTCCTCAAGTCCCTCCCGGGCGCGCTCTACGAGATGGGGGTGGCCGTCGTCGTGGCGCTCACCTTCGCCCCGCACCTCATCGCCGACGCCCAGCGCCTGCGCGCCGCCCGCCGGCTGCGCGGCCGCCCGGACAAGGGTTTGCGGGGCCTGCTCCAGGTGGGCCTCCCCGTCCTCGAAGGCGCCCTCGAACGCTCCGTCGCCCTCGCCGCCGCCATGGACGCCCGCGGCTACGGCCGTACCGCGCGGGTGCCGCCCGCCGTCCGCCGTACGACCGCCGCCCTCACGCTCACCGGCCTGCTCGGCGTCTGCGCCGGAACGTACGGACTGCTCACCGCGGAAGGCGGCACCTACGGCCTGCCCGTCCTGCTCGCCGGTCTCGCCGCCGCGCTCGCCGGCCTCTGGCTGGGCGGCCGTCGCACCCCCCGCACCCGCTACCGCCCCGACACCTGGAACGCCCGTTCCTGCCTGGTCGCCGCCTCCGGCGTCGCGGTCGCCGTCCTGCTGACCCTCGCGGCCTCCGCCGACCCCGCGGCCCTGCACCCGGGCGTGATCCCGCTGGTCGCCCCCACCCTGCCGCTCTGGCCCGCCGCGGCCGTCCTCCTCGGCCTGCTCCCGGCGTTCGTCACCCCGGCTCCCGAGCCGCCCACATCCGCACGACCCGCTCCCGAGGAATCCGAGGAGAAGCCCTCATGATCCGCTTCGAGGACGTCTCCGTGACCTACGACGGAGCGGCCGGACCCACTGTCCAGGGCGTGGACTTCGAGGTCCCGGAGGGCGAACTCGTCCTGCTCGTCGGCCCGTCCGGGGTCGGCAAGTCCACCCTTCTCGGCGCGGTCAGCGGCCTGGTCCCGCACTTCACGGGCGGCACCCTGCGCGGCCGGGTCACGGTCGCCGGCCGCGACACCCGCACCCACAAGCCGCGCGAACTCGCCGACGTCGTGGGCACGGTCGGCCAGGACCCCCTCGCGCACTTCGTCACGGACACGGTCGAGGACGAACTCGCCTACGGCATGGAGTCGCTGGGCCTCGCCCCGGACGTGATGCGCCGTCGCGTCGAGGAGACCCTCGACCTGCTCGGCCTCGCCGATCTGCGCCACCGCCCGATCGCCACCCTCTCCGGCGGCCAGCGGCAGCGCGTCGCGATCGGCTCGGTCCTCACCCCGCACCCGAGCGTGCTAGTCCTGGACGAGCCGACCTCCGCGCTCGACCCGGCCGCCGCCGAGGAGGTCCTCGCCGTCCTCCAGCGCCTCGTGCACGACCTCGGGACGACGGTCCTGATGGCCGAGCACCGCCTGGAGCGCGTCGTCCAGTACGCCGACCGGGTCGCCCTCCTCCCGGCTTCGGGAGCGGCCCCGCTCCTGGGCACCCCGGCCGAGATGATGGCCGTGTCCCCGGTCTACCCCCCGGTCGTGGACCTCGGCCGCCTGGCGGGATGGTCCCCTCTCCCCCTCACGGTCCGAGACGCCCGGAGACGGGCCGCGGACCTGCGCCGACAACTTGAGGGACGGGACACCGTCGCCTCCCAGGGGCGCGGGGAACCGCGCGACCAGCCACACCGGACCCGCACCCGCGATCGATCCGCGCCCCCCGAGCCATGGGGCGCCCCGCACCGCCGGTTCCGGCGCAGACGCCCTCTCGCCCCTCCGGCCTCGCCGTACGCCGCCGAAGCACGAGCCCTCGCCGTCACCCGCGGCCGCGTCCACGCCCTGCGCCACATCGACCTCACCGTCTCCCCCGGCGAGACCATCGCCCTCATGGGCCGCAACGGCGCCGGAAAGTCCACGCTGCTCAGCACCCTGGTGGGTCTCGTCCAGCCGTCTTCCGGAAGCGTCCGCGTGGGCGACTCGACCCCGCACCGCACCCCGCCCCCCGAGCTCGTACGCCGGGTCGGCCTCGTGCCGCAGGAGCCACGCGACCTGCTCTACGCCGAGACGGTCGCCGCCGAGTGCGCGGCGGCCGACGCCGACGCGGGCGCCGAGCCCGGCACCTGCCGGGCGCTGGTGTCGGAGCTGCTCCCCGGCATCACCGACGGCGCGCACCCGCGCGACCTCTCGGAGGGCCAGCGCCTCACGCTCGCGCTGGCGGTCGTGCTCACCGCACGCCCGCCGCTGCTGCTCCTGGACGAACCGACCCGGGGCCTGGACTACGCGGCGAAGTCCCGTCTGGTCACGCTGGTGCGGGGGCTGGCCGCCGAGGGGCACGCGGTCGTCCTCGCCACGCACGACGTGGAGCTGGCCGCCGAGCTGGCCCACCGGGTGGTCCTGCTGGCCGAAGGCGAGGTGATCGCGGACGGCCCGACGGCGGACGTGGTCGTCTCGTCCCCTTCCTTCGCCCCACAGGTCACCAAGGTGCTCGCTCCGCAGCGGTGGCTCACCGTGCCCCAGGTGAGGGAGGCGCTGTCATGACCGGTCCCGTCCGCCTCGGCCCCCGTTCCCTCGTCGCCCTCACCCTCACCAGCGCGGTCGGTGGCGCCGCCTTCTTCTGGCCCTTCCTCGCGCCGCCCACCTCCCAGGTGGCCGCGCACGCCCAGGACGCGCCGTGGCTGTTCGCGGGTCTGCTGGTCCTCCTCATAGGAGTGGTGGCGGCGACGATCTCCGAGTCGGGGCTCGGTCCGAAGGCCGTGGCCATGCTCGGTGTGCTGGCGGCGACCGGGGCGGCGCTTCGGCCCATCGGCGCCGGTACGGCCGGCATCGAGCCGATGTTCTTCCTGATGGTGCTGAGCGGACGCGTGCTCGGGCCGGGCTTCGGGTTCGTGCTCGGCGGGATCACGATGTTCGCGTCGGCGCTGCTCACGGGCGGGGTGGGCCCGTGGATGCCGTTCCAGATGCTGGCGATGGGCTGGTTCACGATGGCCGCGGGCCTGCTCCCGGCGCCGGACCGGCTGCGGGGCCGCGCCGAGCTGCTGCTCCTGGCGTGCTACGGCTTCCTGGCGGCCTTCGCCTACGGCACGATCATGAACCTCGCGGGCTGGCCCTTCATGGGCGCGCTGGCCTCGAACATCGCCTTCGACCCGGACGCGCCGGTCGCCGCCAACCTGGCCCGGTTCCTGGCGTACTGCCTGGCCACCTCCCTCGGCTGGGACCTGGGCCGGGCGGTCGTCACGGTCGTCCTCACCGTCACGCTCGGCCCGGCGGTCCTCAGGGCGCTGCGCCGGGCCACGCGCCGCGCCGCCTTCGAGACGCCGGTCACATTCGCCCCTCCCCTGTCGTCACCGAAGGGTGAGAGCCCACGCGCGGACGGTCACCTGGGCGGTGAAGCACCCCACATGACGCACGTCACCAACGACCCGCGGTAGTAGATCCGCAGGCCTGTCATGCATGCGGCATCAGGCTCCCTGACCTGGGCATTGAGAGCCACGTCACACGAGGGACCTTTGCCTCGGATGCGGCCGCAACTAGTAAAAGCGGTCATTGCGGACACTTCGCTCGGCTGCTTCTCTGGACGACGTCGCAAGGCGCCGACAAGCCCCCTGGGCCTCGGCGCCGACGCACACCTCCACCGCGTATCGCGTGGTTCCGGTGTGCCGCGGCACACCCGTCCCCGAGGAAAGGCTTCCACCCGTGTCCGTCTCCATCCTCCGCCGCATCGCCGCCCCCAAGAAGGCCCTCACCGGCGCCGTCGTCGCCGCTGCCGCCGCGGGCATGGCCTTCTCCGCCGCCCCGGCCCACGCCGCGCCGGCCGCCTCCCCCTCCCAGGCCCAGGCGATCGCGAAGAAGATGATCCCGGACGCCGCCCAGTACAACGCCTTCAGCAAGATCGTCGAGCACGAGAGCGGCTGGGACGTCGACGCCACCAACGCGTCCTCCGGCGCCTACGGCCTGGTCCAGGCCCTGCCCGGCAACAAGATGGCCACCGCCGGCTCGGACTGGAAGACCAACGCCCAGACCCAGATCGAGTGGGGCCTGGACTACATGAAGTCCCGCTACGGCAGCCCGGTCGGCGCCTGGAACTTCTGGCAGTCCAACGGCTGGTACTGAGCCGACCCCCTCAGCCCCCTCGGGCCCGCACAGCGGCCACAGCCGGCCACCGGCGCGCGCAGCCGGCTCCCTGGCACCCACAGCTTCGGCTGGTGCTGAGAACCCAGTCCCCTCAAGCGGCGGCGGCCCCCGATCCCCGGGGCCGCCGCCTCCCGCGCGTCATCCCTCCCGTTGCGGCCCCTTGGGCGGGTCTCTTCAGCAGAGTTCGACTCTAGCGAAGAGAGAGTTACCCCGCTCTTCAGATGAAAACTACTTTCAGCAGACCCTGGCCGTACACTCGTCCCCATGAGTCCTCGGAGCGAGCGCCCGGGCGAGCCCGGCACCGTCGGCGGGAAGCGACCGGGTGAGCGGCCCAGTCGCCGGGCGGAGTACGCGGAGGCGACCCGGCGCGCCGTCATCGACGAAGCGCGCCGCCTGTTCAGCGAGCGCGGCTACTTCGCCACGAAGGTCGACGACATCGCGGCGGCCGCGCGCGTCTCACCGGCGACGGTGTACGTCATCGGCGGCAAACAGGGCCTCCTGCGGATCCTGGTGGACCGCTGGTCCGCCGCGCCGGAGGTCGAGACGGCACGGCAGCAGCTGGAGGAGGCCGGCGACCCGGCGGAGATCCTGCGCGTCGTGGCGAGCCTGACCCGGCGGATGCGCGAGGACTACGGCGACATCATGCGCGTGGTGCTGGCCACGGCCCCGCACGACGCGGCGGCGGCCGAGGGCCTCGCCCTCGCCACCCGGCGCTATCGCGACGGCACGGCGGTGGCCGCCCGGCGCCTCGCGGAACTCGGCGCGCTTCGGGACGGCACCGACGCCGACGGAGCCCTGGACATCCTGTGGTTCTACTTCGGCTACCAGGGCTTCTTCACCCTCGTCGACGACAACGGCTGGTCCCACGCGCAGGCCGAGAAGTGGCTCCTCGACGCCGCGCGCCAGGCCCTGCTGCGACCGTGACGACGGCGGCGCCCCGCCCTGGCTAGCGCGCCGTGACCCGCAGCTCCTTCACCCCGTTGATCCACGCCGACCGCAGCCGCCGCGGCTCCCCCACCAGCCGCAGGTCCGGCATGGCGTCGGCGAGGGCGTTGAAGATGAGGTCGATCTCCAGGACCGCGAGGGACTTGCCGAGGCAGTAGTGCGGACCGCCGCCGCCGAAGCCCAGGTGGGGATTGGGGTCGCGGGTGATGTCGAAGGCAGTCGGGGAGTCGAAGACCTCGGGGTCGTGGTTGGCCGAGGCGTAGAAGATGCCGACCCGGTCGCCCTTGCGTATCCGCTTGCCGCCCAGCTCGGTGTCCTGCGTCGCCGTCCGCTGGAAGGACACCACCGGCGTCGCCCAGCGCACGATCTCTTCGGCGGCCGTCGAGGGCCGCTCCCGCTTGTAGAGGTCCCACTGCTCGGGATGGGTGAGGAAGGCGTGCATGCCGTGCGTGATGGCGTTGCGGGTCGTCTCGTTGCCCGCCACCGCCAGCATCAGCACGAAGAAGCCGAACTCGTCCGAGCCGAGGTTGCCCTCGTCCTCCGCCGCCACCAGGGTGCTGACGATGTCCCGCGCCGGGCACTGCTTGCGGTCCGCGGCCATGTTCATGGCGTAAGCGATCAGCTCGGCGGCCGATTCCTTGCCGACCTCCTCCGTGATGGCGTACTCGGGGTCGTCGTACGCGATCATCTTGTTGGACCAGTCGAAGAGCTTGGCCCGGTCGTCCTGCGGTACGCCGATCAGCTCGGCGATCGCCTGGAGCGGCAGCTCGCACGCGACCTCCGTGACGAAGTCGAACGGCCCGGAGTGCGCGCGGGCACCCTCGACTATGGCGTGTGCCCGGGCCCGCAGCCGCTCCTCCAGCGCCCGGATGGCCCGGGGCGTGAACCCCCGTTGCACGATCTGCCGCACCCGGGTGTGCTCCGGCGGGTCCATGTTCAGCAGGATCAGCCGCTGCATGTCGATCGCGTCGCGCTCGATGTGCTCGTTGAAGCGGATGATCGCGGTGTTGAGGGTGGAGGAGAACAACTCGGGGTGCGTGGAGACGTGTTTGACGTCGGCGTGCCGCGTGACGGCCCAGTAGCCCTCGTCCTGGAATCCGGCCTGGTTCACGGGCTGGGCGATCCAGGTCACCGGCTCGACGCGGCGCAGTTCGGCGAACTCCGTCAGGGGCACGCGATGGTGCAGCAGATCGGGGTCGGTGAAGTCGAACCCGTCGGGAAGCGCTGGACAGGGCATGGCGGCTCCAGCCATCTGACGACCAGTCAGGAAGTGCCGCGAACGTAACGGCGGACTCCGAAGACTGCAAGACCCTTGCGGTGACGGACGTCACGTCAGCAGACTGCACACAGAACTAGAACACGTATCAGTTGCTGGTTTCTGGACGAGAGGACCGCCTTCATGGCCGCCGAACCCGTCATCGTCGAAGCCGTCCGCACCCCCATCGGCAAGCGCGGCGGCGCGCTCGCCAACCTGCACCCCGCCTATCTGCTGGGCGAGACGTACCGCGAACTCCTCGGCCGCACCGGCATCCCCGCCGACTGCGTCGAACAGATCGTCGGCGGCACGGTCACCCACGCCGGCGAGCAGTCCATGAATCCCGCGCGGACCGCCTGGCTGACCATGGGCCTGCCGTACGAGACGGCGGCGACGACGGTCGACTGCCAGTGCGGGTCCTCGCAGCAGGCGTCCCACATGACCGCCAACCTCATCGCGGCCGGCGTGATCGACGTCGGCATCTCCTGCGGCGTCGAGGCGATGTCCCGCGTACCACTCGGGTCGGGCTCCAGGCACGGGCCCGGAAAGCCGTTCCCCGACGAGTGGAACGTCGACCAGCCCAACCAGTTCGTGGCGGCCGAGCGCATCGCGAACCACCGCGGACTGACCCGGGAGAACGTCGACGCCCTGGGCCTGCTCTCCCAGGAGCGCGCCGCCAAGGCCTGGTCGGAGGAGCGCTTCAAGCGCGAGACCTTCGCCGTACAGGTCCCCACCACGGAGGACGAGCAGCACGCCGGGCAGGGCATGTGGCGGCTCGTCGACCGCGACGAGGGGCTCCGCGACACGTCGGCGGAGGCACTGGCGGGGCTCAAACCGATCATGCCGACGGCCGTCCACACGGCCGGCAACTCCTCGCAGATCTCGGACGGCGCGGCGGCCATCATGTGGGCCTCGAAGCGCATGGCCCGTGCGCTGAAGCTGAGGCCGAGGGCGCGGATCGTGGCGCAGGCCCTCGTCGGCGCCGACCCGCACTTCCACCTGGACGGCCCGATCGACGCCACCCGCGCGGTGCTCGGCAAGGCGGGGATGTCCCTGAGGGACATCGACGTGGTCGAGATCAACGAGGCGTTCGCGTCCGTGGTGCTGAGCTGGGCGCGGGTCTTCGAGCAGGACCTGGAGAAGGTCAACGTCAACGGCGGTGCGATCGCGCTCGGGCACCCGGTCGGGGCGACGGGTGCCCGGCTCATCACGACGGCACTGCACGAACTGGAGCGGACGGACGCGGAGTTCGCGCTGGTGACGATGTGCGCGGGCGGCGGACTCGCCACCGGCACGATCATTCAGCGGCTGTAGCCGCCCAGTTGAGAAACGCGGTGAACGCCGCTGGACGGAAGGCCAGTACGGGACCCGCCGGGACCTTGGAATCGCGCACGGCGGCGGCTTCGCCCAGCCGTGCGCATTCGACGCAATCGCCGCCCTGATCGCCGCTGTAGCTGGACTTACGCCACTGGGCCACCGTCAACATCGCGTTGCTCGCCATAGCGTTCCTCCATCACGCACCGGATCAACTCCGCCGAGTCCCTGAGGGAGAGAGCGGCGGCCTGAAGGTGATCGTAACGGAGCGAACAGTCGACGACGGTGTCCGGATTGGCGGTCGGGTGCCCGCTGCCGTACCCCTCGGTGTAGACGATGGTGGGATCGCCCGGGAAGCGGTAGAGGTTGAACGAGCCCTGCAGACCCGCGTGCGCCCCCGCCGAGAACGGCAGCACCTGAACGTTGATCCTGGGGTCGTGCTCGAAGGCCAACAGATGGGCCAGTTGATCCCGCATGGTCGCCGGGCTGCCGATCTGCTGGTAGAGAGCGGCCTCGCTGAGGATGGCCCAGAAGACCGGGGACTTCTCCTTCTCGAAGATGCGCTGGCGGGCGAGACGTACGGCGGTGCGGTCGTCGAGGTTGCTCCGGTCCAGCGCGCCGAGCACCGCCCGCGCATAGGCCGACGCCTGGAGAAGACCGTGCACCATGTGCGTCTGGAAGGCGCAGATCTCGACGGCCCGAGCCTCAAGCTCCGCCGTCTGCTGAAACCACGCCGGAAGTTGGCTGCGCAGAACCAATTCGGTCAGGCGGGACAGGAGGCCGCCCGTCCCCAGTGCCGCGTCCACCCGTTCGCTGAACGCGGGTGTCGGGAGCTTGCGCGCGGTCTCGATCTGCCCCACCAGCGAGCCGGTGTAGTTGATGATCTCGCCGAGCTGTCGCTGCGTCAGTCCAGCCACCTCGCGATGGCGCCGCAGTACGTAGCCGTAGTAGTCCAGCGGCGAGGCACCCGGGTCGAGGGCGTTGATGTGGGTCACGCACGGTCCCCTCTCACGCGACTCCGCCCACAACGGGACGGGTTGTATCCGTTCCGTTGCCCACGGTAGTGACGGCTGGCCAGCCTCGTAGCGTGAACGAATACATTCCACCGGCCTACTCGGCCCCTCGCCCCGTCCAGTACCGCATGAACCTCACCGTGGGCGAGCACTCGGCACGGCATGTGCGCCGTATCGTCCGCTCGCTCCTGACGGAATGGGAGATGGCGGAGCTGACCGACGCGGTGGAACTGGGTGTGACGGAGCTGGTCGCCAACGTCGTACGGCATGTCCGGGACCGGCGCTGCGTGCTGCTGGTGCTGCGGCTGAGGACCGGGGTGCGCGTGGAGGTCACCGACACCTCGCCCCAACTGCCCCGCACGCGAACGCGGTTGTCGCCCGACGCGGAGGGCGGGCGCGGGCTCGTCCTGCTGGACGCGCTGGTCGACAAGTGGGGTGTGGACCGGGGGCCCCTTGAGGGCAAGACCGTGTGGTTCGAGTGCGGGCCCCACGAGAGCCGCCCGGAGGCGTAGGCACCCGGACCTCACTCGGCCTTCGACACGCGCCCGGACCCGGCGGACGCGGACGGTCCTGCCGAGTGGGCGGCGCAGTGTGCCGCGTCCGTGATCGCGGCGGAGGGGCGGCAGCACGACCCGCCTCCGGACGCCTCCGAGGAGGAGCGCGATCTCCACCGGCTGGCCGTGCTGCTCGCCGGCATGGCGGCCTCGCGCGAGGCCCTGCTCGCCACGGCGATCGGGTGCGGCAGCCTCGCCGTCCTCGCGACACCGGAGTACGACCGCTGGTTCGCGGGCCGGCTCGAAGGGGTCTCGCGCGCGGTGGCCCTGGCCGGGACGACCTGGCCGTTCGGGGACCTTTAGGCACCCGCCACGGAGCCGGCGCTGCTCGCCCACCGGGCGAACCAGGCGGACCTGGACGAGGCGCTGCGCCTGCTCCGGCAGGCCCTGGATCTCATGTCACCCGGCCATCCGGACCGGGCCGTGGCGCTCAACGACCTCGGCCTGGTGCTGACCGCCGCCTACCAACGCTCGGGAGAGCTGGAAAAGTTGAACGAGGCGGTGCGCTCCCATCGGGAGTCGGTGGCGCTCACCTCCGAAGGGCACGGGCTGCTCGGCGTGCGGCTGCTCAACCTCGGCACCGCGCTGGGCCTGCGCCACCAGCTGACCCAGGACGGCGAGGACCTCGCTGTGGCACGTCGACGACGTGATCGGGGCGGAGGTCGCGCTCGGCGTGTACGACGCCCTGGGCCGGGGCGACGGCACGCTCGACGTGGACCGCACGGCCGAGGCCCTGCACCGCGCCGTACGCGGCCTGCGCGACACCTGTCCCGAGACACCCAGCCTGTGGGCCTGCCAGGTGCACGCGGGCCCCTGAGGTCCCGTCAGCTCCGGTCCTTCACCAGCTCGGGTTCCGCCTCGACCACGGGCGCCGGGGCTAGCCGCGCCTGCGGGCCCTGGAACAGATACGCCAGCCCGAAGCCCGCGCCCACCACGATCGCGCCGCCCACCGCGTCCAGCACCCAGTGGTTGCCGGTCACGACGATCGCGGTGACCGTGAAGGCCGGATGCAGCAGGCCCAGCGCCTTCATCCACACCTTGGGCGCGACGATCGCGATCACGACGCCGCACCACAGGGACCAGCCGAAGTGCAGCGACGGCATGGCCGCGTACTGGTTGGTGAGGGAGGTCAGGGTGCCGTAGTCCGGCTGGGAGAAGTCCTGGACGCCGTGGACCGTGTCGATGATGCCGAAGTCCGGCATCAGGCGCGGCGGGGCGAGCGGGTAGAGCCAGAATCCGATCAGGGCCAGCAGGGTCGTCAGGCCCAGCGTCGAGCGGCCCCAGCGGTAGTCGACGGGGCGGCGCCAGTACAGGAAGCCGAGGACGGTCAGCGGGACGGCGAAGTGGAACGACGTGTAGTAGAAGTCGAAGAACTGACGGAGCCAGTCGACCTTCACCGTCGCGTGGTTGAGCGTGTGCTCGATGTCGATGTGGAGGAACCGCTCCAGGGAGAGGATCTGCTCGCCGTGCGCCTCGGCGCGCTCCCGGCCGCCGGATATCGTGCCGCCGGTGGCCGCGAGCCGGACCTGCGAGTACGCGGCGTACGTGACGCGTATGAGGAGCAGCTCCAGCAGGAGGTTCGGACGGCCGAGGACGCGGCGCAGGAAGGGCAGCAGCGGTATGCGCCGCCAGCGGGCCGGCACCGGCCGGGCGTACCGCGTGGGAATGGGGTCGCGGTAGTGGGGCGAGGTGCGCGACAGGAACGGCACGGCCGTGGCGGCGGCGATCGCGGCGAGCAGGACGGCGTTGTCGCGCAGCGGGTGCAGCGCGGCCATGTCCGGCAGGAGCCACTTCGCCGGGAGCGTCATGACCAGCACCACCGCCACCGGCCACACCAGGCGGTCGGAGGCGCGTCGGCCGACCCGGCCGACCACCGCGAGCAGGACCCACAGCAGCTGGTGCTGCCAGGCCGTCGGCGCGACGACGATCGCGGCGCAGCCGGTGAGCGCGACGGCGAGCAGGAGTTGCCCGTCGCGGGCGTGGCGGACGGCCCGGCGCAGGCCCAGGGCGGCGACCACCGCGCCCAGGGTCAGGAAGAGGGCGATCTCCAGTGGGCCGGACAGGCCCAGCCGCAGCAGCGCGCCGTGCAGGGACTGGTTGGCGAGGTCGTCGGCCCGGCCGCCGAGACCGACGCCGGCCATGTGGTGCACCCAGTACGTGTACGAGTCGTGCGGCATCGCCAGCCACGCCAGCGCCGTGGTCCCGGCGAAGGTCCCGCCCAGAGAAACCGCGGCCTGCCGGCGGCCCGTGAACCACAGCAGCGGGGCGAAGAGCAGCACCGTCGGCTGGAAGGCGGCGGCGACACCGATCAGCGCGCCCCCGGCCCGCTCGCCGCGCACGGCGAGACAGCCGAGCAGCACCAGCAGGACCGGGATGATGCTGGTCTGGCCGAGCCAGAACGCGTTGCGCACCGGCAGGGACAGCATCAGCAGGCAGATCGCGACGGGTGCCGCGACCAGCGTCGTACGGCGGCTGACGGGGCGCGGCAGGGCGCGGGCGGCGACCAGGCCGAGCACGACCACCAGCAGCAGCGTGCCGAAGGTCCAGCCCCAGCCGAGCGCCTGCTCCGCCGCGCGCGTCAGTGGCTTGAGCACCAGGCCCCCGAAGGGGGTGCCGGTGAAGCGGGTGGAGTCGTAGAGCGAGCCCTCGACGTGCAGCACGCCGTCCGGGCCGACCCAGGTCTCCAGGTCGGTCAGCCGCTCGCTCCGGGGCGTGCCGAGGACGACGGCGATCTGCCGTATGCCGAGAATCGCGGCGACCAGCCACAGGGCCAGGCGCGCGGCGCGCAGCCGTGCGCCCGCCGTCGCTCCGAAAGCCCCCACCGGTCTTCCGCCGTGTTCCGCGTTCGCCACGCCTCGTCGGCCTCCCGCCCCATCGATCGCGCACCCTGTGGGGTCGCACCGCCCCCGGAGAAGGGACGCAGGCAACCCCTCATTCACCTGACGTCCGTTCTCCTTTTGTCCGGAAGACGATAGTGGGAGGGGGGTCGGGTTGCTTCGGCCGGGCGCGAGATAGATCACAGGGCGTGGACCGGGACGGCGGCCGAACGCGCGCCGACCGTCCTGCACACGGCGCATTTACGTGCTCCGTGCATCAAAATCGCCACCCTGCGTAATCAGGACAAGACCCCCTATCGTCGACTTTCGGCCTGCCGCCGACGCTGCCGCGTGGGCCCGCCCCTGTCCCCGTCGAAAGGTAGGCGAGCGAAGTCTTGTCGAGTGCCACCGTCGCCGCACCGAATCCGTTCCCCGTCCGTACCCGCCCGCCGGTACAGGACCCCACCGTCACCGACCCCGCCCTGGTCAAGCGAGCCGTGAAGGCAGCGGCACTCGGCAACGCCATGGAGTGGTTCGACTTCGGTGTCTACAGCTACATCGCGGTGACGCTCGGCAAGGTCTTCTTCCCGTCCGGCAACCCGACGGCACAGCTCCTGTCCACCTTCGGCGCCTTCGCCGCGGCCTTCCTGGTCCGCCCGCTGGGCGGCATGGTCTTCGGCCCGCTGGGCGACCGCGTCGGCCGCCAGAAGGTCCTGGCGCTGACGATGATCATGATGGCCGTCGGCACGTTCGCGATCGGCCTGATCCCGTCGTACGCCGCGATCGGCGTCGGCGCGCCGATCCTGCTGCTCGCCGCGCGCCTCGTGCAGGGCTTCTCCACCGGCGGTGAGTACGCCGGCGCCTCCACCTTCATCGCCGAGTACGCCCCCGACAAGCGGCGCGGCTTCCTCGGCAGCTGGCTGGAGTTCGGCACGCTCGCCGGCTACATCGGCGGCGCGGGCCTGGTCACCCTCATGACCGCGCTGCTCTCCTCCGAGGACCTGCTGTCGTGGGGCTGGCGGATCCCGTTCCTGATCGCGGGCCCCATGGGAATCGTCGGCCTCTACCTGCGGATGCGCCTGGAGGAGACCCCGGCGTTCGCGGCGGAGGTCGAGAAGGCGGAGACGGAGCGGCCGAAGGTGCCGCTGCGCGAGATGGTCACGGGCCAGTGGAAGGCGCTGCTGCTGTGCATGGGCCTGGTGCTGGTCTTCAACGTCACCGACTACATGCTGCTGTCGTACATGCCGAGCTACCTCACGAGTGAGCTGCACTACGACGAGACACACGGCCTGCTGGTCGTCCTGGCGGTGATGGCCCTGATGATGATCGCCCAGCCGTTCACGGGCGCCCTCACCGACCGCGTCGGCCGCCGCCCGGTCATCGCCGTCGGCTGCGCGGGCTTCCTGTTCCTCTCCGTCCCCGCCCTGCTGCTGATCCGCCAGGGCAGCCTGCTGGCCATCGGCCTGGGCATGGGCGCGCTCGGCCTGCTGCTGGTCTGCTTCACCGCGGCGATGCCGTCGGCCCTCCCGGCCCTGTTCCCCACCCGGGTCCGCTACGGCTCCCTCTCCATCGGCTTCAACATCTCGGTCTCCCTCTTCGGCGGCACGACCCCCCTGGTCGTCACGGCCCTGATCGGCGCCACCGGCGACATGATGATGCCCGCCTACTACATGATGGCCGCGGCCGTGATCGGCGGCGTGGCGGTGTGGTTCATGACGGAGTCGGCGGGGCGGCCACTGCCGGGGTCGGCACCCTCACTGGAACCGGCGGAGGCAGAGGCGGCCGCGAAGCCGGCGGACACCGCCAAGCCCGCGTGCGCCGCGAAGGTGCCAGGTCCCGCCAGGGCCGTGGAGGCCGTGAACGCCTCGGGGCGCTGAGGACGGGGCCGGGGCCGGGCTTCGGCCCGGGCTCGGCGGTGACGCGAGGACCCCTGGGACGGGCGGCGATGTGGAGGTGCGACACCTTCACCGGGGCCAGGTCACCGCCCCACGCCACCGTGCCGTCGCGGTCCGCCAGGGTGGCCCGCACGATCGCCTCCCGATACGGCCAGCGA
Organism: Streptomyces sp. NPDC086077; assembly: GCF_040686175.1. Lineage (NCBI taxonomy): Bacteria > Bacillati > Actinomycetota > Actinomycetes > Kitasatosporales > Streptomycetaceae > Streptomyces > Streptomyces sp. NPDC086077. The sequence goes on from NZ_JBFBJT010000007.1 coordinate 52,621, forward strand.
CCCTTCCGAACCTGATCACCAGCCAGCGGGGGACGAACACCGTATGGCACACCCTGTGCCTCCTCAGCCAGGCACCTGCTCGAAGGCCGCCGTCGCCCCATTGGCCCCGTGGGGCAGGAACCTGCACCCACCCCCACTCGTTAGACCATCTAGTTAGCACCTCTAACTAGATGACGAGAGGCAGAGCGCATGAGCGAGTCGCAGATCTGGGACACCGTCGACGCGTACTTCACGACCCATCTCGCCGGCGACGACGAGGCCCTCCAGGCGGCCCTGCGGGACAGCGACGCGGCCGGTCTGCCCCCGATCGGTGTCACGGCGAGCCAGGGCAAGCTCCTCCAGCTCCTGGCCGAACTGCAGGGCGCCCGCGCCATCCTGGAGATCGGCACGCTCGGCGGCTACAGCACGATCTGGCTGGCCCGCGCCCTCCCGGCCGACGGCCGCCTGGTCACGCTGGAGTACGACCCGAAGCACGCCGAGGTCGCGAGTCGCAACATCGCCCGGGCCGGCCTCGACAAGGTCGTCGACGTACGCGTCGGCGCCGCCCTGGACTCCCTGCCGCAGCTCGCCGACGAGAACCCCCCGCCCTTCGACCTGGTCTTCATCGACGCCGACAAGGCCAACAACGCCCACTACGTGGAGTGGGCGCTGCGGCTCTCGCGCGAGGGCAGCCTGATCGTCGTCGACAACGTGGTCCGAGGCGGCCGCGTCGCCGACGCGGACAGCTCCGCGCCCGACGTGAAGGGCACCCGCGCCGCCATCGAGCTCATCGGCTCCCACCCGAGGCTCTCCGGCACCGCGATCCAGACGGTGGGCGGCAAGGGCTACGACGGCTTCGCCCTGGCACGGGTCCTCGGCTGACGGGGCCGCGCCGCCGTTCAGACCTCGTGGTAGTAGCCCACGTTCACGCTGCGCGGTCCGGTGCGGTCCTGGATGACGATCTCGCCGTTGCCGCCCCTGGGCAGCGGCATCGTGCCGCCGTACGCGAGCGGCTGCGCGTACTCGCCGGACACCAGCCGGACCTCGGAGGACGGGTCCGGCTGCGAGCCGCGCAGCCAGGTCACCTGCCAGTCACCGTCCGGCCCGCACAGGAACTCCAGGTGCACCCGCGAGACGAACAGCCATTCGTCGGGCGTCGCGAGCCGGCACACGGTCCTGTCCCGGCCCACCCGCAGCATCGTTCCCGGCTCGCTGGGCGCGTCAGCCATGATCATGCCGGCCGTGACACCCGCGTCCGCACCGGAGACGGTGGCCATGGTCAGTTCGAGCACGTGCGCTCCCTTGCAACGTCCTGATGCGGCAGCCCGGTTGGCCCGCCGCCGCCGCATGATAAATCGCCCGGCGCGGCGGCGTCCGGCACAATGGCCTCATGACCGAGCGAAAGCCACCGGGTGTCAGCTTCGAGTCCTGGACGGACAAGCAGATCCGGGACGCCGAGGCGCGCGGTGACTTCGCCCATCTGCCGGGCGCCGGCAAGCCCCTTCCCAAGGACGTCGAGAGCGCCTACGACGAACAGTGGTGGATCAAGCGGAAGTTGGCCCGGGAGGGCATCTCGGTCCTGCCGCCCACCCTCGCCCTGCGCAAGGAGGCGGAGGACACGCTGCCGGCCGCGATGCGGGCGCCCTCCGAGCGGCTCGTGCGGAAGATCGTCGAAGACGTCAACGTCAAGATCCGCGACGTCATGTTCAAGCCGCCGCCCGGCCCCCCGCTGGGTCTGAAGCCGTACGACGTGGACGATGTCGTACGCCGGTGGCGGGAGGGCCGGGCGGCGGCCGGATAGCTGGTTCGCGCCGGTTGGGCGGCTCGGTGGCCGAACAGTCGGTTCGGCGCGCGGCTCAGTGGCGCAGCAGCCGCTCCGCGAGCTCGCGGTAGTCCCGCAGGGCGAGACGGAGCTGTTCGGTGTCGGAGGTCGCGGGGGTGGCCTCGTCGGTCGCCTCCCAGGACCTGCGCAGGGTGCGGCGCCGCTGGGTCACGGCCTCGGTGAACCGGGCCGCTATCTCCTCCAGCACGTGGTCCGCCTCCTCGATGGCGGCCCGCGGCCCGTCCACGAACGAGGCCACCGCCTGCTGCAACCGCAGCTCGAACTTGCCGGTCTCCTCACCCGGCAGCAGCGGGGCCAGGCGCGGGGTGGGGGCGGAGGGGTCGGCCGGGGTCCTGGCGGGACGCGCGGGGGCATCCGTAGCGGCGGCCCCACGGGCTTCTTGAGCCCCACGAGCTTGCTGAGCCCCACGAGCCGTCTGAGCCGCCTCACTGGCCTCCTTAGCTTCGCGTGCCCCGACTCCCCCAGGCGCCACATCACCCGCACGAAGCGAAGCACCGGTCCCGTCGGGAACCTCCCTCGCCGTACCCGGCGCCGCGTCCCGCCCGACGAGGTCGTCGCGCCGCGCGGTGCGGTCCGGCTCCGGCGGCTCCCCGCCGCCCATGGGCCGTGTCACGTCGGCCATGTGTCTCAACTCCCCTTCGCGTGGCGCCCGAAGGCCGCCGGCAGATGCAGCCGGCCGGAGCCGGCGTGGGCCGTCGTCCTGGTCCGCTCGGCGGGCGGCCGCCCGTGGCGGTCGTCGCGCGCCGGACGCAGCAGGTCGTCGAAGAGGGCGCGGGCCTCGACCATGGCCTCACGCATCTCCTCGGTGCCGGCGCCACCGTCCCGCCCACCGTTCACCGGCGTACCGGCGATGCGGTGGACGCGCCGGTAGCCGTGCACGTGGTGCGCGTGGTGCACGGACAGCGCGGCGTACTGCTCCTCGTACTGCCCGCCGTCCGGGAAGCCCCGGATGGCGGCGAGCTCGGCGAGCAACTGGTCCGCCTCGGTCACGGCGTCCTGCGGCGAGTCGACGAAGCGCTCCTGGGCGGCCGTCCAGCGGGCCTCGAACCGCTCGCGCTGCGCCGGTTCGAGCGGCCGCTCACGCAGCTTGCCGTGCCGCTCCACGCGCTCGGCGAGCTCGCGTTCGGCGGCGGGGGCGTCCCCGTCGTGCCGGGCCACGGCCCGGTCGTACTCCGGTCCGAAGCGCCGCCTCAGGTCCCGTCCGCCGCCCGCGCCACGGCCGCGCAGGGTCAGGGCGGCCACGATGAGGGCGACCGCCGCCACAATCACGATCAGAGCAATGATCCAGCCAGTGGACATGAATGCCTTCCGGGTTTTCGACCCGACCGGCCCATCGCCGGGCCGGTCCGCCGACCGGGTTGCCCGCAAACCCCCACCCAAACGAGGCCGGCACCCGGCGGACCGTACGGGAGAGGTGCGTGATCTCGCTTCCGGGTCCAGGACCACGGGAGGCGCCGTGCCGCGCCCGCGAGGAAAGCCCGCCGCACCCCGGACAATGGTGAGCATGACCTGGACGATCACCCCGGAGCCCACCGACTCCCCGGCCGCCGTGGCGCTCTGGCGGGCGTACTACACGGAGGTCAGCGACCGCTGGTACCTGCTGCACCAGGGCCGTACGACCGACCCGGCCGAACTGGAACGGGAGATCGCCGCCGACACCGGCAAGGACCTCACCCTGCTCCTCCTCGCACACCACGACGGCACCCCCGCCGGCACGGCAGGCATACGCCTGACCCCCGACCCCACCACGGCCGAACTGACCCGCGTGTTCCTCCTGCCCCGCCTGCGCGGCAGGGGTGGAGCCGCTCGCCTGGTCACCGCGGCCGAACAGGCTGCCCGCACCCTCGGCGCGACCAGAATGGTCCTCGACACCAGAGCCGACCTCACCGAGGCCCGAGCCCTCTACACCCGCCTCGGCTACGAGGAGACCCCGCCCCACAACACGGCCCCGTACGCCGACCACTGGTTCACGAAGCACCTCACCTGAGGGGGCACCAGGCACCACAAGCATGACGGCGCACCACCCCGAACCCGGCGCCCCGTCCCTCACCGGAACCGAGCCACCGGCTGCCCCTCGTGCGGCTCCTCACGATCCGACCCGCACAGTTCCTCGTTCAGCTCCCGCACCAACTGCACCAGATCCGTGGGCCGCTCCGGCCCCCACCAGTCCCCGAGCAACTCCGCCAGCGACTCCTCACGCGCCGTCGCGAGCCGCTCCGCGACCACCCGCCCCTGCTCGGTCAGCGTCAGGTCCAGCCCCTCGCGCACGGCGAGCCGCCGTTCCTCGACCTGGCGGGCGCCGTCGAGGATCACCCCGAGCGGCACCGAGCTGTGCTCGGCGAGCGCACCGGGCTCCACCCGCCCGTACCTCTTGATCCGCAGCAGCAGCCAACTCGCCGCCGGCACAAGGTCGTACCCCGCACGCGCGGAGATCTTCCGGTAGACCTCGTGCCGCCCCTCCCGCGTGCCGAGCACCGACAACGCCCGGCACACCTCGTCGTACGACGACCGCTCCACCGGATTGCTGGCCAGCGTCTCGGAGACATCGGGCGCCATGACCGACCCCCGCAGCCGGTCCTCCTTGAGGAACCACGCCAGCACGAACGCGAGGAGGGCGACCGGAACGGCGTACAGGAACACATCCGTGATGGCGGTCGAGTACGCGTCCAGCGCCTGCGCGCGCAACTCCGCCGGCAGGGCGGCGATGCCCCGCGAGTCGGCCTCCAGACTCTCCACGGTCACTCCCGGCGGCAGCGGCACGTCACGGAAGGCGGACGCCAGTTGCTCGCCGAGACGCCCCGCGAAGACCGAACCGAAGACGGCGACCCCGAACGCGGCCCCGATCGACCGGAAGAACGTCGCACCGGACGTGGCGACGCCCAGATCCTCGTACGAAACGGCGTTCTGCACGATGAGCACCAGCACCTGCATGACCAGCCCGAGCCCGAAGCCGAAGACGAAGAAGGTCCCGCTGATCACGGCGTTGGAGCTGTGCTGGTCGAGGTGGTGGAGGAGCAGCAGACCGAGGGTGGTCACAAGGGTCCCCGCGATGGGGAAGACCTTCCAGCGCCCGGTGCGGCTGACGATCTGCCCGGAGCCGGTCGAGGCGAGCAGCAGCCCCAGCACCATCGGCAGCAGGTGCACACCCGACCAGGTCGGCGAAACACCCTGCACGACTTGCAGGAACGTCGGCAGATACGTCATCGCGCCGAACATCGCGAACCCGATGATCAGGCTGATCGCCGCGGTGAGGCTGAAGGTGCGGACACGGAACAGCTTGAGCGGAAGCACCGGTTCGGCCGCCCGCCGCTCCACCACCACGAACCCCACCGCGAGCACGGCCGCCAGCACGAGCAGCCCGGTGATCTGCGGGGAGCCCCAGCCCCAGGTGGTGCCCCCGAGGGAGGCCACCAGGACCAGGCAGGTGGCGACGGCGGCGATGAGGAAGGTGCCGAGGTAGTCGATGACGTGCTTGGTGGCGGTACGCGGCAGGCGCAGCACCGAGGCGATCACGACGAGCGCGACGGCCCCGACGGGCAGGTTGATGTAGAAGACCCAGCGCCAGCTCAGATGCTCGGTGAACACCCCGCCCAGCAGCGGTCCGAGTACGCTCGACGCTCCGAAGACCGCGCCGAACAGCCCCTGGTAGCGCCCCCGGTCACGCGGCGGGACCAGATCCCCGACCATCGCCATCGACAGCACGATCAGCCCGCCGCCGCCCAGTCCCTGGACCCCGCGGAAGGCGATGAGCTGCGTCATGTCCTGCGCGATCCCGCACAGCGCGGAGCCGATCAGGAAAATCACCACGGCGATCTGGAACAACCGTTTGCGCCCGTACTGGTCGCCGAGTTTGCCCCACAGCGGGGTGGCGGCGGTCGAGGCCAGCAGATACGCGGTGACCACCCAGGACAGGTGCTTCAGGCCGCCCAGTTCGCTGACGATGGTCGGCAGCGCGGTCGCCACGATCGTCTGGTCCAACGAGGCCAGCAGCATGCCGAGCAGCAGCGCGCCGATCGACACGAGTACGTTCCCCGACACCTGCTCGCGATCCACGGCACCCGGTATCTGAGCGGCCCTGCCGCCATGCGCTTCCCCGGTCATGCACACCTCCCGAGGCTGCCTCGTCCGGCCTGCACTACCTCATCCATCGTGGGCGGTGTGCCCGGTTAGGGCCTGTTGAGCCCGGCGGAAAGCGGTCGTCCCGGCGCGATTACGGGGGGCCGCCGACAGGACGTACACAGAATCTGCATAATCTCTGGGACCACGGAGCCGCGAGGGGAGGGACGCAAGCGTGGCGCAGCCGAACGAACACCGGTGCCCGGAGTGCGGGACGCCCAGGGGGGCGGACAACACCCCCTCCTGTGCCTGCGGCGAGCGCGCCGCCGAGGCCCTGCGCGACGCGCGCACGGCGGAACAGGCGGCGGCGGAGGACTTCGACCCCCTGCGCATACGCCCCTATGTGGCGCTGAACGCGACGACACCGACCGAACCGGCCCTCGCGGCGGACGCCTCGCCGCCCGGGGAACCTGAGCCGTCGGCATTCCCGGAGGGCCCTGAAGGACGTGAGGATCCCACCGAGCCTCACGCGCCCGACGAACTCCATGAAGCCGAAAACGCCGGGGAACCGGGGCCCCACCCCCGTCGCCGCCGCACGACACTCCTGGCAGCCGCCGCGATACTCACGGTGGCCGCCACAGCGGGCTTCGCCGGCGGGCTGTTCTCCTACGACCCCCCGGCCCGGGACGGCGCGGCCCCGGAGTCGGTGCGGGAGGCGGTCCCGCAGGCCCGCACGACCCCGCCGGTCCCGGCACCCACGGCCACGGCCACGTCGGCCACCCCCATCCCGGAATCCCCGTCCCCCACACCGTCGGCAACGGCGACCTCGTCGCCGACGCTCAGCACGTCACCGTCGCCCCCGTCCCCGTCACCGACGCCGACCCGTTCGCCCTCACCCACCGCCCGCGCCACGGACACCGAGACCCCCGCGGACCGCGACGAGCCGCCCCCGACGCTGCGCCGGGGCGACTCCGGCCCCGAGGTCACAGAGCTCCAGCTCCGCCTGCGCCAGCTGTACCTGTACAACGACGACCCTCACGGCCACTACACGCACAGGGTGGAGAACGCCGTACGCACCTACCAGTGGGCCCGCGGCATACGGACCGACGAGCCGGGCGTCTACGACGAGGAGACCCGGCAGAAGCTGGAATCGGAGACGTCAGAACCCTGACGCGCCCCGACCCGGGCCCCCGGTCGACCCGACGGAGCTCCGGATCAGCGGCATCGGCACCCCGCACCGACACCGGAACCGGAGCCGGAACCCGCCGCAGCGGCGCCCCCTCACCCGAACGAGACCCGGATCTCCCCGCCCCCGCCAGCCTCCACCCGCACCCCGGTCAGGTCCTCCACCAGCACGTCCGGCCGGTGCACCGCGGCCCGCGGCCCCACGCCGACCACCCGCATCCCCGCGGCACGCCCCGCCGCGATCCCGGCGCCGGAGTCCTCGAAGACCAGGCAGTCCTGCGGAGCCACGCCCAGCTCGGCGGCCCCCTTCAGGAACCCCTCGGGGTCCGGCTTGCTCGCGCCCACGGACTCGGCGGTCACCCGCACGTCCGGCAGGGCCAGCCCCGCCGCGGCCATCCGCGCCGTGGACAGTGCCACGTCGGCCGAGGTCACCAGGGCATGCGGCAGCCCCCGCAGGGACGCCAGGAAGTCCTTCGCGCCGGCGATCTCGACGACGCCGTCCATGTCGGCGGTCTCCGCCGCGAGCATCCGGGCGTTGTCCGCCAGGTTCCGCTGCATCGGCCGGTCCGGCAGCAGCACCGCCATCGACGCGTACCCCTGCCGCCCGTGGACGACCTTCATGACCTCGTCACCGTCCAGCCCGTGCCGCTCGGCCCACCGGCGCCAGATGCGCTCCACGACGGCGTCGGAGTTGACGAGTGTGCCGTCCATGTCGAGCAGGAGGGCGCGGGCGGTGAGCACGGTGGTGGCCGTCATCGGCAGCTCCAGTACGGGAAAAGGGGCGGCGGCGAAGGCCGCCGGCCCCGGGAACGAGGTGACCCCGGGGACAAGGCGGCCCCGCCCGCCGGTCAGGGGAAACGGGCGGGAGCCACTTTGTTTCTCCACGGTACAAAATAAGCCGCCCGACCGCCAGCGCCGTGGCCAGACCTTCACCTGCCGTTCAGCTCAGCCGGTGACGGCTTCCCAGAGGCTCCACACGCCCAGGCCCAGCATCAGCAGCGCCGCGATCTTCGTGATCAGACCCAGCGGCACCCGCTTCATCAGCGCCCTGCCGCCGACGATGCCCAGTCCGGCCACCGCCCACAGCGCCAGCACCGCGCCGAGGCCGACGGACAGCGGATCGTCGTACCGGGCGGCGAGGTTCGCGGTCATGATCTGCGTGAGGTCACCGAACTCGGCGACCAGGATGAGCATGAAGCCCGCCCCGGAGACCTTCCAGAAGGACTGGTCCTCCGGCTTTCGGATCTCCTCCTCGCCGTCGTCCTTCTTCAGCAGCAGCACGGCCGCGCCACCGAGGAAGAGCAGACCGGTCAGGGCGTGCACGAGCTGCTGCGGCAGCAGCGTCAGGACGCTGCCCGCAGCGACGGCGAGCGCGACATGCAGCGCGAAGGCCGCGGCGACGCCGGCGAAGACGTACGAGGCGCGGTAGCGGGTGCCGAGGACGAGCCCGGCGAGCGCGGTCTTGTCGGGCAGTTCGGCGAGGAAGACGACGCCGAAGACGAGCGCCGTGACGGTCAGGCTGATCAAGATTCCTCAATCGGTCGGGGCCACCGGCCGAGAGTCGCTGCGAAACGTCAGACCTCGGCACGGCAGCACACGTGGCATCCGTGCCGAAGGGCACGGACGTGTACCGCTCTGCCGAAGGTCTCGCTGGCCGGCCTCGTCATCGAGGCCCGCCTCCGGGCGCCGGCTCAGATCCCTCGCGGGCTGAGCAGTATGTCGACGGTCCGGCGAAGAGCTACTCCCCTTCTGCGCCTGCCATGGTACGCGACGGCCCCGGCGGCCCCGTGAGCGGAAAAGTTCCGTCTTGAATCTTGTCGTGTCATGAACGTGTCACTAGCTTCTCACCGAACGCACACCCGTTCGCAATACGGCATCGACAGCATTCCCTCGCCCGCTCGCCAACACCCCCACACTCCAAGGGAGTACGTATGCCCAGGTTCTACGCGCGTCGACGGCTCAGCACAGTCGCGGCGGTCAGTGCCTTCGCCGCCTCCGTCGCCCTGTTCAGTGCCCCCACCGCCTCCGCCGCGCTGCCCACCCCGGTCAGTGGCGCCACCGCCCGCTCCTACCTCGCCCAGCTGACCGTGACCTCCGAGAACCGCACCGGATACAACCGCGACCTCTTCCCGCACTGGATCACCCAGTCCGGCGCCTGCAACACCCGGGAGACCGTCCTCAAGCGCGACGGCTCGGGGGTCGTCACCGACTCCTCCTGCGCCGCCACCAGCGGCAGCTGGTACTCCCCGTACGACGGCGCCACCTGGTCCGCCGCCGCCGACGTCGACATCGACCACCTCGTCCCACTCGCCGAGGCCTGGGACTCCGGCGCCGGCAGCTGGACCACGTCCCGGCGCCAGTCCTTCGCCAACGACCTGACCCGCCCGCAGCTCATCGCGGTCACCGACAACGTCAACCAGGCCAAGGGCGACCAGGACCCGGCCACCTGGATGCCGTCCCGCACCGCCTACCGCTGCACCTACGTGCGCGCCTGGGTCCAGGTGAAGTACTACTACGGACTCTCGGTCGACTCCGCCGAGAAGAGCGCGCTCACCAGCTACCTGGCCTCCTGCTGACCCACCCGGCCTCCGGCTGAAGGAACGCGCGACATTTCCCGCGCGGAACCTCCCCGCCGGCCTCCGTCGTTCCGTACCGTACGGGGCGACGGAGGAGGCCGGCCGCGAGCGCACCGAGCGCCCCGGAGGCGGGCCGACCAGAGAGAAGGCGGACCATCACGTGGCGGCACTGCGCCTGGGACCACTGCTGAGATACGTCGACGGCTCGACGGCGACCGTCTGGGTCGAGGCGAGCCGCCCCTGCACCGCCGAGGTGCGCTGCGCCGACGGCGCCCACGGCACGGCCCGCACCTTCCAGGTCGCGGGCCACCACTACGCCCTCGTGCCGGTGACCGGCCTGACGGCCGGGACGACGACGGCGTACGAGGTGCTGCTCGACGGCACGCGCGTGTGGCCGCTGCCCGACTCGCCGTTCCCGCCCTCGGTGATCCGCGCCGGGTTCGTGGCGGACACCGTCCGGGTCGCCTTCGGCTCCTGCCGCTGGGCCGCGCCCCCGGCCGACGGGAAGGACCCGGTCGGCCCCGACGCCCTGGACACCCTCGCCGCCCGCATCGCGGCCGACCCTGAGGCCGTACGCCCGGACGTCCTGCTGCTCCTGGGCGACCAGGTCTACGCCGACGAGACCTCCGGGGCCACCCAGCGCCGGCTGGCCACCCGCCGCGACCTGAAGGAGCCGCCGGGCAGCGGAGTGGCGGACTACGAGGAGTACACCGAGCTGTACTACGAGTCCTGGCTCGACGCCAACGTGCGCTGGCTGCTGTCCACCGTGCCCAGCTGCATGATCTTCGACGACCACGACGTCATCGACGACTGGAACACCTCCGCCGCCTGGCTCGCCGACATGCGCGCCACCGACTGGTGGCAGGAGCGGGTGCTGAGCGGCCTGATGTCGTACTGGGTCCACCAGCACCTCGGCAACCTCCCACCGGCCGAACTGGCCACCGACCCCCTCTACGCCGCCGTACGGGACACCCCGGACGCCACCGACCTGCTGCGCACCTTCGCCGCCGAGGCCGACGCCGACCCGACGACCGTGCGGTGGAGCTACCGGCGGGACTTCGGGCGCGTCCGGCTGCTGATGGTGGACAGCCGCGCCGCGCGCGTCCTGGCCGAGGGCAGCCGCTCGATGCTCGACGCCGGTGAGCAGGAGTGGCTGCGCACCGAGGCCCTGGCCCAGCCGGGATCGTACGACCACCTGCTGATCGGCACCTCCCTGCCCTGGCTGCTGCCGCACCTGGTGCACGACGCCGAGGGCTGGAACGCGGCGCTGTGCCGGGGCGAGAAGGGCGAGCGCTGGGCGCGCTGGGGCGAGAAGATGCGGCGGGCGGCCGACCTGGAGCACTGGTCGGCCTTCCCGGAGTCCTTCGACGCGCTGGCGGCACTGATCGCCGAGGCGGGCTCGGGGGAGGCGGCCCCGGCGACGGTGTGCGTGCTGTCGGGGGACGTGCATCACGCGTACGTGGCCGAGCCGACCTGGCCCTCCGGCGGGCCGGACGCGCGCGTGCTCCAGCTCACCTGCTCGCCCGTGCACAACTCCATCCCGCTGCCGATAAAGATGGGCTTCCGCTTCGGCTGGAGCGGCGTCGCGCGGTTCCTGGGCCGCCGGATCGCGGGCCACGGCAAGGTGCCGCAGCCGCCGATCGACTGGCGCTGCACGAGTGGGCCGTGGTTCGGCAACCAGCTCATGACGCTGACGATGAACGGGCGTTCGGCGCGGCTGCTGCTGGAGCACACCGAGCAGGACGGACAGGGCGGAGCGCGGCTCACGACCGTGGAGGAGTCGGTTCTGACCACCTCATGAGGTACATCCGGGACCTGTGGGACCCGCGTTGGCTTCTGGTGTTCCCGACGGCATGATGAGGCGGACCGTCCGCTTCCCTTGGACGATCCGCCGCACTGCGCCCCACATGCCCGGGAGTCACCGCTTTGTCTGCACCGACCGCGGAATCCATGTCGGAGTCCTCCATATCGGGGGCCGCACGCGGGACTTCTCCGGAGGCTTCACGCGGGACGGCCCCTCCGGGAGCGTCACCCGGGACCTCCCTCGAAGGGTCGCCGCCGTCCGCGACCGGGTCAGCCCCCGCCCCGGTCTCCGTCGCCCTCGTCGGCGCCGGCCCGCGCGGCACCAGCGTGCTGGAGCGTCTGTGCGCCTCGGCCACCGAAATCCTGGCGCCCGGGACGCCGCTGACGGTGCACGTGATCGACCCGGCGCCGCCCGGCCCCGGACGCGTCTGGCGCACCGCCCAGTCCACCGAGCTGCTGATGAACACGGTCGCCTCGCAGGTGACGTTGTTCACGGACGAGAGCGTGGACTGCTCGGGGCCGATCCGGCCGGGCCCCAGCCTGCACGAGTGGGCGAACGACGACCTCGGTCCCGACGACTACCCCACCCGGGCGCAGTACGGCCGGTATCTGGAGTGGGTGTTCGCGCGGACGGTTCGTCAGGCTCCGTCGGGGGTGCGCGTCGAGACCCACGCCGCCCGCGCCGTCCGGCTCGACGACGGCTCCGACGGCCGTCAGGTCCTCGCCCTGGACGACGGCAGGCTGCTCACCGGGCTCGCGGCCGTCGTCCTCGCACAGGGCCACCTGCCGACGGCACCGGACGCGGAACAGCGACAGCAGACGTCGTACGCCGCCCGCAACGGCCTGCGGTACATCCCGCCCGCCAATCCCGCGGACGTCGACCTGACCTCCCTCTCTCCCGGCGAACCGGTGCTGCTGCGCGGCCTGGGCCTGAACTTCTTCGACCACATGGCCCTGCTGACCACCGGTCGTGGCGGCCGCTTCGTCCGCACCGGGCAGGGACTGCGGTACGTCCCCTCCGGCCACGAGCCCCGCCTGTACGCCGGCTCCCGGCGCGGCGTGCCGTACCAGGCGCGCGGCGACAACGCCAAGGGCCCGTACGGCCGTCACGATCCCCTGGTGCTCACGCCCGAGGTGATCGCGGGCTTCCGCAAACGCGCTGACTCGGGGGACGCGCCGGACTTCCTGACGGAGATATGGCCGCTGGTGGCGAAGGAGGTGGAGACGGTCCACTACGCCACGCTGCTGGACGGCTCACGCGCCTTCACCGAGCGCTACCTCGCCGTCCCTCATGGCGACCCCCAGAAGGCGCGGCTGCTGGACGAGTTCGGGGTCCCGGCCGCCGAACGCTGGTCGTGGGAGCGGATCTCCCGGCCGTATGCGGGCCGGACGTTCGACGGGCCCGGCTCCTGGCGGGACTGGCTCCTGCCGTATCTGCGCGAGGACGCCGCGCAGGCCGCCCTGGGCAATGTGCGCGGCCCGCTCAAGGCCGCCCTCGACGTGCTGCGCGACCTGCGCAACGAGATCCGGCTGATCGTCGACCACGCCGGACTGACCGGCGTGTCCCGCCGGGACCACCTGGACCGCTGGTACACCCCGCTCAACGCGTTCCTCTCCATCGGCCCGCCCCGGCGCCGCATCGAGGAACTGGTCGCGCTGATGGCGGCCGGGGTGGTGGAGGTGCTCGGGCCGCGGCTGGAGGTGCGGTGCGCCGACGGGGCGTGGGTGGCGCACTCGCCCGAGGTGCCGGGGTCGGCGGTGCGTGCGACGACCCTCGTCGAGGCGCGGCTCCCGGAACCCGACGTGCGCCGCACCGCCGACGAGTTGCTCACCCGGCTTCTGACGAGCGGTCAGTGCCGGCCGCACACGGTCGACGGGTACGAGACGGGCGGGCTGGACGTGACCCAGCGGCCGTATCGCCTGATGGACCGTCAAGGCGCCCCGCACGAAAGGCGGTTCGCGATCGGCGTGCCCACGGAGGGCGTGCACTGGGTGACGGCGGCCGGAGCACGGCCCGGGGTGGACTCGGTGACGCTGTCGGACACGGACGCGGTGGCTCGGGCGGTGCTGCGGGTGGCGGCGGAGGCGGGAGCCGAGCCGGTCCCGGAACCGGGCGCGGAACAGGGGGCGGAGCCGGGGGCGGAACGCGGCGGAGGCCTGACGGCGGCCGACCTAGGCGGACGTCGTTCTTCGGTTTGTACGTGAACATTCCGTACCGAACAGACGAGCCCCCCGTGAACCCCTTGTCACACCCCCGGCGTACTCTGTGATGCTCACGGGGGATGACGGGGAGTCGCGGTGCTGGAGAGTGTGGGGTCACTGACGGGCAGTCCATGGATCTACGCCATGGTGGCAGCGTCGGTCCTGCTCGACGTGTTCGTTCCGGTGCTGCCGAGCGGGGTGCTGGTCATCATGGCGGCCACGGCCGCGGCCGCGGGCTCCGGTGCGGCGACCGGCCATGTACCGGCCGACGTCCCCGACATCCTGCTCCTCACCCTGTGCGCCACCACCGCGTCCGTGCTGGGTGACCTGGTGGCGTACCGCCTGGCCTGGAGCGGCGGCGCCCGCCTGGACCGCGCGCTGGCCCGCTCGCCCCGCCTGAGCACCGCGCAGGAACGTCTCGGCACGGCACTGGCCCGCGGCGGCGGCGCCCTGGTCGTCCTGGCCCGCTTCGCCCCCGCCGGCCGCTCGGTGGTCTCCCTCACCGCGGGCGCCGCCCACCGCCGCTTCCGGGACTTCGTCCCCTGGTCGGCCCTGGCGGGTCTGTCCTGGGCCATGTACAGCGTCGCCCTCGGCTACCTGGGCGGCCACTGGCTGGGCGCGACCTGGCTGGCCACGGGCGTCTCCCTGCTCGCGCTGTTCGGGGCGGGGGCGGCGGCCACCTATCTGATGCGGCGGGCCTGAGAGTTCGTAGGCGGTTCGCCGGTCGACGCGCACCTTTTGCGGGGCTCTGGATGCCGAGCCGCTACGGGGCGTGCACGATGGGACACGTACCGGGGCAAAGTCGTACGAAGTGTGCGTACCGCCGCTCAAGACGTCCGCCCTCCGCCGCGCAGGAAGGGACCACATGGCGACCACACCACAGCAACGGGCCCAGGCGCGGACCGCGCTGACCGGGCTGCTGCTCGGGGCCGCGGGCGCGGTGGCACTCGTCTCCTGCGGCGGCGGGGGCGACGCGAGTGACGGCACCGCCTCTCTTCGGCCGACCCCCACGGGCCCCTACACCGCGTCGTTCTCCGGCACGCCGGCGTCCGCTCTGGCCTCACTGAAGGGCTCCGCCCAGGCGCGGGCCTCGGCCGCGGCCTCCTCCGCCTCCGCGCGCGCCTCCGAGTTCGAGGCGTCGGTGTCGGCGGAGGTCGCGCGCGCCAACGCGGCCGCGCAGCGGGAGCTGAAGAACGTCGAGGGCCGGGGCAACGCCATGGCGGACGTATCCCTGACGGGAAAGCCGCGGGCCGACACGGGAGACCTCCTCGCGGTCGCCGTGAACATCGCCAACCGCACGGACGAGACCGCGTCCTACGCGGTGCAGGTCGAGTTCCGCGACTCCGACGGCAAGCTCGTGGAGACCCGGTACGTCGGCGCGGAGGAACTGGCGCCGGGCGCCAGGGAGCAGCCCCTCGCCATCAGCCGCACCCCCGCCGGGCAGCAACTGACGGCCGAGATCACGAAGGCCCAGCGCTACTGACGCCCCGAACCACCGCCCGGGCCCCGTCTCCGGCCCGGCCGTGAAGCCCCGCTTCCACCGCCGGGCCCAGCCGGGAACAGCCCTCGTTCGCCGCCGGCCCGACGGACGCCCGCGCCCGAACCCTCAACGCGGACTGCCACGGCCCGGTGGACGCCCGCGGCTCGGAGCGCTACCCGGCCCGGCGGGTCGGCTGTCCTCGGACCTCCAGGTCGGTCAGCAGTTCGGCCGTGGCCTCGGCGATCGCGTCGACGGCGCGGTCGAAGGCCTCGCGGTTGTGGGCGGCGGGCGCCCGGAAGCCGGACACCTTCCGCACGTACTGCAACGCGGCGGCCCGAATGTCCTCCTCGGTCGCCTCCTCGGGCAGCACGGGGGGACGAAGCGTTTTGATGCTGCGGCACATGCCCCCAGTCTCACCCCGCCCACACCCGTATGTCTCGCGGTCCGCGCGTCCCACAGCCCGTCGCAAGCGGCGCTGCGGCGCTACCGGCGCATCCGCCCGCCTGCCATGATCGCCTCCGAGGCGGCCACCGTTCCCGGAGCCGACCGACGAGAGGAGCACTCCATGGCGCACGACAAGCTGACCGTCGCCGTACTCGGCCCCGGCGGCGTGGGCGGACTGCTCGCCGCCCTGCTCGCCCGCGCCGGCCACCGCGTGATCTGCCTGGCCGGCGACAGCACGGCCGACACCCTGCGCACCACCGGCATCCACGTCCGCAGCTCCCGTCACGGCGACTTCACCACCCCCGTGGCGGCCGACACGGAACTGCGCGAACCGGTCGACGCCTGCCTGATCACCGTCAAGGCGACCGCCCTCGACGCCGCACTCCCCCGCGTCCCCGCCTCCGCCCTCGGCGACGCGCTGCTCGTCCCGTTCCTCAACGGCGTCGAACACCCGGCCCGTCTGCGCTCCCGCTACCGGCCCGACCAGGTCGCCCCGGCCGTCATCCGCGTCGAGTCCACCCGTGTCGCGCCGGGCGAGATAGAACACACCAGCCCCTTCACCGAGATCGACCTCACCGGCGACCCCGTCCCCCGGCACCGTCTCGACACCCTGGCCGCCGCCCTCACCGGCGCCGACCTCACCACCCGCGTCCTGGACGACGAGGCGGCCGCCCTCTGGGCCAAGATGGCCTTCCTCGCCCCCTTCGCCCTGCTCACCACCCGCTACGGCCTCCCCCTCGGCGACATCCGCAGCCACCACCGCGACGAACTCACCGCCCTGGTCGCCGAGACGGCCGCGGTCAGCCGCGCCTGCGGCGGCCCGGCCAACCCGGCCGAGGCACTGGCCCGCTTCGACACCTTCCCCCCGGGCACCAAGTCCTCCATGCAACGCGACGCCGAGGCAGGCCGCCCGCTGGAACTGGACGCCATCGGCGCCGCAGTCCTGCGCGCAGCCGAACAACACGACGTACCGGTACCCGTGGCGACAAGGCTGGTGCAGGAACTACGAGCCGCCGGCCACTGACCCCCCCCGGGCGCTCTCCCCGGGCGCGTCTGCGATCGGCGGCGCTCAGCAGACCTGCCCGGGCCCGGCGGCCGTCGCCTTGAGCAGGTCGCGCACCAGGTCGAAGTCGATCAGCTCGGGCTTGCGGAAGCGCAGGCAGCCCTTGCCCATGTCGTGCCCGGCCAGCCGTTCCTCGAAGGCCTCGCGGACGTCGCCGCGCATCAGATAAAGGGAGACGTACTGCTTCTGGCTGGCGAAGGCGATCTCGGCCGTGCCGTCCCGCTCGTAGGCGGGCATCCCGTACGCCATCACCTCACGGAACCCCGCCAACTCCCCCCGGCACAGCGCCCGCAGCCGGCTCACCGCCTCCCGGCGCTCCTCCGGCACCTCGGCGAGATACGTGTCGACGTCTTCGGCCTTGCTCTGCACCATGGCCCCGAGCCTACCGAGGGCCGGCCGCCTCCACATGGGCGCGGAAGGTGCGCGGTGGCCGGCCGGTGAGCCGCAGGACGGTGCCGGTCGTGCGGTCCTCCGCCCCTTCGGCGATCGCCCGGTCCACGCCGGCGAGCATGGCGGCGAACTCGTACGGGATGGCGGCCGCCAGACGGTCGCGCATCTCCTCGTACGTCAGCGGGTGACGGGTGACCGCCGTGTCGGTACAGCTCCGCCGGTTGTACGGGTGTGGCCATGGGAGTCCCCTCGAATACGATGCGCGCGCATGCGGACCGTCGGTCCGTTTACCGTGTCGAGCAGAACACGGACCGCGGGTCCGCTCATGCAACCCGGCCGGCCCCACCCGGCACCATCAGCCCTCGGAGGACACGGCGTGCCCGAACGCAAGCCCCGCGCGGACGCCGCGCGCAACCGCGAGGCCGTTCTCGCGGCGGCCGACCGGCTCTTCGCCGAGAGCGACAGCCCCGAGCAGGTCACGATGGCCCAGATCGCGGCCGCCGCCGGCGTCGGCAAGGGCACGCTCTTCCGCGGCTTCGGCGACCGCACGGGCCTGATCTGCGCCTTGTACGAGGCCCGCCTGGAACCGATCCGGAAGGCCGTCACGGACGGCCCCCACCCCCTCGGCCCCGACACCCCGCCCCGGGAGCGCGTCCCCGCCCTCCTCGACGCCCTGTTGCGCTTCAAGCTCGACCACCGCCACCTCTCCCTCGCCCTGGAGGAGGCGGGCGCCGGCAACAGCCCGTACCGCACCCCGCGCTACGACTGGTGGCACGCCACCCTCCGCGACACCCTGGACCGGCTCCCCGGCATCCCAGGCAGCGACTTCACCGCCCACGCCCTGCTGGCCGCGGTCCGCGCGGACCTCGTCGACCATCTGGCGGGCCGGATGAACCTCTCCCGAGAACACCTGCGAGCGGAACTGGCCGCTTTCACGGCCAGGATCCTGAGCGCGGCGCCCCCGCCCGCACCCAGCCACCCGTGACCTCCTTGACCACAAACCAGCAGGTCAGAGCAACGCAGCTGCCGCGGGTGCACCCGTTCGCATGAACCGCCCCCACTCACTCGCCACTCGAATTCGAACAGGCGTACCATTGCGGCCGTGGCGACGACCTACGACTTCCCTAGCGACCTCCGCGCCGGCCAGGAGGAGCTGCATCAGGTCCGGGCCGAGCTGTCGGCCCTGCTGAAGCGGCTTCCCTGGTCGGTCGAGCCCCTGGACGGCTTCAGCGACGCCGGCGGCTGGCGCAAGATCGAACGCCCCGCGTCCCCCGGCTGGACGGACGACGAGCAGGCCGAGGTCGAGAAACTCCGCCGCCGCGAGCGCGAACTCGCGATCTTCGTCACCACCCACCGCTACTGGTCGGAAGTGACGGGCCCCGACCGCGTGGACGCCCGAGCCAAGCTGAAGCACCCACAGGAACCACCCCCGAGCTGACCTCACCCACACCCCCGCCGTCATCCACTTCCCCAAGGCCGACCCGATCGGGTGAACCACCCCGCCCTTCTACAACCGCGGCGTCTTCTTCACGAGTCCTACACGTGCAACCCACGACCGATCCCTCGGGGGGACACGTGAACCAGCAGCACCCACAGCACCCGCAAGGCCCGGGGCCGTACCCGCAACAGCCGCACGCGCCCCAGCACCCCGGCTACGGCCCTCCGGCACCCCAGCCACCGAAGAAGCGCGGCTTCCTGAAGATCACCGGCATCGGCTGCGCGGGCTTCCTCGCCCTGTTCGTCATCATCGCCGTCGCGGCGAGTGGCGGTGACGGCGACTCCACCGACACCGGCAACAAGGACAAGGCCGTCACCGCCGACAAGGCGCCCGACGCCGGGCGGGAAGCACCGGCCGAGGAGGAACAGACCCAGGCCGAACGGTTCCGGGCCTGCGTCGCCAAGTCCGGGACGGACACGGAGAAGGCCGCGGTCAAGCACGTCACCAAGGTGACCGGCGCGGACAGCCGCAACGACATCCTCGACTCGGCCGAGGTGTTCACCGACTTCACCGGCGGCCTGATCGGCCCGCACGCCGGCGAGGGCACCCTGATCGCGAGCGCCTTCACCTCCTGCTACGAGTCCGACAACGGCCTGGTGACCGTCTACGACAAGGACGGCGAACTCCTCGCCACCGCCAACTACTGACACCCACATGAAGAGGCCTCCCGGAACCACACCCGAGAGGCCTCTGGATGCAGGACAACCTGCCGGGTCCGCTGCGAAAGAAGCAACCTGGGGCGTAGGTGCCCGGCGGCGGCCATGAACAGCCAAGAAAGACCAAGGCCCAGGTCTCCGGGTACCTACCCGCTGACCTGGGCCTTCACCGTGTCCTGCGACTGGTGGGCGCGGACGGTTTCGAACCGCCGACATCCGCCTTGTAAGGGCGGCGCTCTACCGCTGAGCTACGCGCCCAGGACGAGTCGACAGCCTACATTGCCAGGGGCAGTGCCCTGCAAACCCGTACCGACGGGGCAGGGTGGGGTCCGGGGGGATAACCCCACCCCGGATTCGGGAGTGGACCGGATCCCCAGGTGAGGGCCGGGTCCGTACGGTCGAGTGGTCGCCTTCCCCGCCGTCCAGGCCCCTGCGGAAGGCGTTCCGCAGTCCGCCTCAGGGGGAGATCCGTCATGGCCCGTACCGTTACCGCTTCCGCGTCCGCCCGCGCCGCCGCCCTCGCCGGCGCCGTCGTGGTCGTCGTCGCGGGTGTCACCGGCTGCGGTGCCGCCGCCGGTGAAGACCCGGAGCCCGAGCGGCGGTCCTTCCCACTGCGGGGCTCCACCCTCACCGTCGACTCCGACGACTCCGCCCTGGAACTCGTCACCACGGACGCGGCCCCCGAGGGCCGCGTCCAGGTCACGCGCTGGTTCGATGGGACGGTCGTCATGGGCAAGGATCCCGAGGTGACCTGGGCCATGGACGGCGACCGGCTGGTCCTGCGGATGCGGTGCTCCGGCTTCGTCGCCGACTGCTCGGCCAAGCACCGCATCGAGGTGCCGCGCGGCGTCGCCGTCGAGGTCAGGGACGGCGACGGCAGCGTGCGCGCCAGCGGCTTCGAGGAGGCGCTGAACATCCGTACCGGCGACGGCTCCGTGCGCGTCCAGGACGTCACCGGCGCCGTACAGGTGCACAGCGGGGACGGCTCCGTCCGCGTCGAGGACGCCACCGGCGCCGTGAAGGTGTCCACCGACGACGGCTCGGTGCGCGTCGACTCCGCCAGCGGACCGCTGGACCTGCGCACCCAGGACGGTTCCATCCGCGCCGACGTCACCTCCCGCCAGGTCCGCACCCACACCTCCGACGGCTCCACCCACCTCGAACTGGGCGCCGTACCCGACCTGGTGGACTCCAGCAGCGGCGACGGATCCGTCACCGTCTCGGTGCCCCGGGCCACCTACCGCGTGAGCACCGAGACCGGCGACGGCGGTGTCGAGGTCTCCGTGCCCCGCGACGACGCCAGCCGCCACATCGTGTCCGCCCGCACCAGCGACGGCAAAGTCACAGTACGGACAGCGAACTAACCGCCCCGTGTGTTCGTCCTCAACCGGTGGGAGAATGACACCACCGGGCAGGGCGGATGACAGCACGGGAGAGGGATGTGACGGCGACACCACCTCAGCCGGACTCGCCGTCGAGAGCGCCTGTGCGCCACCGTGCCACAGCGGCTGTCCGTGACGTCCTCACCCTGCTGAGCCTGCCGTTGGTCGCCGCCCTCGTACTGCCCGCCGCCTTCGCCGGCGGCGGCACCCGGCGCTGGTTCGGCGGACGGGCCGAGAACCAGCGTGCCGAGGCGCAGGCCGCGAAGGACGCCGCCGCGGCGGCGTTCTACGAACTCGACACCGCCCAGCGCGATCTGCGCATCTCCATCGAGACGATCGCGGCCGTCGACGACTCGCCCGCCGCCCGCCGCGCCGCCGCCGACTTCGAGGCGCTCGGTCACCGCGTCGACGAGGCCAGCCACCGCTACATCGACGCCGTCGACGCCCACGACCTCGACCGCGACGACCTCGAGGCCTCGGCCGCCGCCCGCGCCCGCACCCAGCTCACCGAGGCCAAGGACGAGCTCGGCCGGGTCAAGCAGGACCTGGACCGCTTCGCCGACGGCCTCGGTCCCCTGCTCGGCAAGGCCGAGACGCAGCTCGCCCGCCTGGCCCCCGCCGTCGAACGCGCCCGCCAGTCGTTGCTGGCCGCGTCGAACGCCCTCGACACCGTACGAGGATCGGGGCTGAAGGCGGACGACCTCGCCGCGCGTCTCGCCGCCCTCGCCCCCGAGCTGACCAAGCTCAACCAGGGCGCCGGCCGGCACGGCGTCCCCCAGACCCTGGAACGGGCCGAGCGGGTCGCCCGGGAGGCCGAGGCCATCCGCGCGGAGGCCGAGCGGCTTCCCGAGCGGGCCGCCGAGATCGACCGCCGCCTGGTCTCCCTGCGCACCCGCGCCGAGGCCCTGACCACCCGCGCCGGACAGGTCGAACCCGTGCTCAGCGAGCTGCGGCGACGGTTCACGGCAGCCTGCTGGCAGGACCTGCAGCCCGTCCCCGCGCAGGCCGCGGAGAACGTCCGCCAGGCCGAGCAGAAGCTCACCGAGGCCCAGACGGCGCGCCAGGCCCAGCGCTGGCCCGACGCGACCGCCCTGCTGTCCACGGCCCGTGCCCTGCTGAACACCACCGACGAGGCCGTCTCGGCCGCCGGCGACCGCCTCACCCGGCTGAACGCCGTCCAGAAGGACCCCCGGCAAGAGATCGAACGGACCCGCTTCGCCATCCGGGACGCCCAGCGGCTCGCCATGGCCGGGCGCAACACCCCCGATCCCCGTCACGCCCGTCCCCTGGACGACGCCGTGGGGCGGCTGGAGCGCGCGATCGGCACCCTGGAGGGCCGCCACCCGGACTACTGGCACTTCCTGACCGAGACGGAAGCGGTCCGGCAGGCCGTGGCAGGCGTCGTCTCGCAGATCCGCGACGAGCGCGGGGGCACGGTCCACTGACCTGCCCGCCGAGCGGACCGCTGAGCTGGGCCTGAGCACTGATGTCGCCTCCCTGTGTTGCCCACCCGGCCCCGGCGGGCAGATATTGAAGGGAAAGGGACGCACGGCCTCCGCTATCGCCCCGAGGGAGGCGACATGGCCACACACGCAACGCACGGAGAAGAACGGCAGCGGATCCAGTTCGACAAGCACCTCCCCGTCGACCACCGCCTGAACCAGGTCTACCGCTTCGGCGCCGGACTGATGGGTCTGGTCCTGGTCGCGTTCGGCATCCTCGGCCTGATCGACAAGATCGGCTTCTTCGACACCCGCGGTGACCAGGTCGTGGGCCTCAACACGAACGGCACACTGAGCGTCCTGTCGATCTGCGTCGGGCTCCTGCTCTTCGTGGGCATGGTGATCGGCGGCAACTTCGCCTCCACGCTCAACATGGTGGTCGGCATCGCGTTCATCCTCAGCGGATTCCTGAATCTGGGGCTCCTGGACACGGACTACAACTTCCTGGCCTTCCGGATCCAGAACGTGCTGTTCAGCTTCGTCTTCGGTGTGGTCCTGATGTTCTTCGGGATGTACGGGAGGGTCGGCTCGGCCCTGCCCCACGACAATCCGTACTGGCGGGCCCGCCACCCCGACATGGTCGAGCAGGAGCCCCGGGAGCAGAGCCGTGGTGCCGCCACGGCGCGCGACCGCTCCCTGCCTCCGCCGGGGAATGCCCGTTAACCTGTGGGCATGCCTCGCTACGAGTACCGCTGCCGGACCTGCGGCGACACCTTTGAACTGAGTCGCCCCATGGCCGAGTCCTCCGCCCCCGCCACCTGCCCCACGGGCCACGACGACACGGTGAAGCTCCTGTCGACCGTCGCGGTGGGGGGCTCGGCGTCGGCCGCGGCCCCCGCACCGCAGGCGGGCGGTGGCGGTGGGGGCGGCTGCTGCGGCGGGGGTTGCTGCGGCTGACGCCGTAGGCGGCGGGGGCCCGGTCTTCCTCAGGCTCTCTTCAGCTTCGGTTTTCTAGCGTGGCCCGCATGACACCCATCGCGGCGCAGCCGGCACCACAGTGGATCAACGACCTCATGGCCACCCTCGGCGCCCCGGGCGCCGGGCTCGCGGTCGCCCTGGAGAACCTGTTCCCGCCGCTGCCCAGCGAGGTGATCCTGCCGCTGGCCGGGTTCGCCTCCAGCACAGGACAGATGAACCTGTACGCCGCGCTGATCTGGACGACGGCCGGCTCGGTGATCGGCGCGCTCGCGCTGTACGGCGTGGGCGCGCTGCTCGGCCGGGACCGCACCCTGGCGATGGCGGCGCGGCTGCCGCTGGTGAAAGTCGCGGATGTCGAGAGGACCGAGGCCTGGTTCGCGCGGCACGGCACGAAGGCCGTGTTCTTCGGACGGATGATCCCCGTCTTCCGCAGCCTGATCTCCGTGCCCGCGGGCGTTGAGCGCATGCGCCTGCCGGTGTTCCTCGGCCTCACGGCACTGGGCAGCGCGATCTGGAACACGGTGTTCGTCCTCGCCGGCTACACCCTGGGCGAGAAGTGGACCGAGGTGACGGCTGTGGTGTCCACCTACTCGAAGGTCGTCGTCGTCGCGTCCGCGGTGGCACTCGTGGCCTTCATCGCCGTACGAATGCTGCGCCCGGGCGGCGGCGCGCGGAGGCGGGGACGGCGTGGTGACGGGTCGGGGGCGGCTTCGGGCGAGAGCGCGGGCGCGGATGCCGATGCGGACGGTGACCGGGCTTCCGGCGGGACGGCTGGCGCGGGCGCGAGCGAGGGGTCGGCGCGCGGCTGGGTGCGGTCGGGTCGCCAGGCGCACGCGGGGACCGACCGCACGGACGGCCGCTAACGCGCTCCGACCTCACCGGCCGGAGCGGAACCCCGAGCCGAGCCGGCCTGACCCCGCTCCCCCGCCGCTCTCAAGAACTCGCGCAGGATGCGTTCACCTGCCAGCACCCCGCGCTCGGGAAGGGAGGTGATGTCAGGGGCGGTCCAGCCGCTGTCGGCCAGTTCGCCGTGGTTCGGGCGCCAGCCCTTGTCCGCGGCGAGCAGGAGGTCGGCGTCGAGGAGGGAGTCGCCGGCGGCGACGGTGAGGTCGGCGCCGGTGCGCCGGACGACCTCGCGCACGGCGGCGCTCTTGGTGAGCGGCTTCGGCACGGCGTAGATCTTGCGGCCCTGGAGGGAGACCGTCCAGCCGCGGTTCTCCGCCCACACCGCCAGTTCCTTCACCCAGTCCTCGGGCAGCAGTTCGCGCTCGACGACGAGGTAGGCGAAGAGGTCGTCGGCGACCCGGTGCTTGCGCACCCAGACCGGATCGGCGGCGGTCAGCAGGTGTTCCTGCACCTCGGCCAGCGAGGCGCACTCGTCGGCCAGCCGTGCCAGGACGCTCGCGTGCCATGCGGGGTCGGAGACACCGTCCACCAGCAGATGCCCGCCGTTGGCGCAGATCGCGTACTTCGGTGTGGGGCCTGGGAGGTTGATGCGCAGGTACTGCTTACGGGTGCGGGTCGTGGTCGGCACGAAGACCGCGGCGTCGGCGAGGTCGGTGAGCAGCCCGGCCGCCGTCTCGGTCATGTAGGACAGCGGCTTGCTCTCGTGCACCTCGACACACAGCAGCCGGGGCGCCCGCGCGTCCGGCATGGTCAGCGCCAACGCAGCTGCGGAGTAGATGAGCGTACGGTCCAGGTCACTCGCCACCAGCACCGGCATCAGAGAGCCACCGCCTTTCCGTCGGCGCCCGTCGCGCCACGTGTGAACTTGGGATGGATCAACCCCACGCAGGTGTAGGGGAGTTCGGCGACCTCCTCGACCGGCACGCCCCGCTGCCCGGCCAGCAGGCGGACGTGGTCGAGGTCGGCACCCGCCCCGGCCCTGGCCAGGATCTTCCAGGGCACGCGGCGCAGCAGCACGCGGGTCGTCTCGCCGACGCCGGGCTTGACGAGGTTCACGTCGTGGATGCCGTACTCCTCGCTGATGCGTTCCACGGCCGCCCAGCCCTCCCAGGTCGGGGTGCGGTCGGCGGACAGCAGCTCCTTGCTGGTGGCGTCCACCGCCTCCATGACCTCGTCGAAGCGGGCGGCGATGGCGTCGAGGAAGAGGGTGGAGACGTCGGCGCCGGCGAGTTCGCGGTAGAACTTCGCGCCGTGATAGTCGTGCGGGCCGACGAGGTCGGCGCGCAGGACGGTGCGGGATATCAGGCCGGACACCGTGGAGTTGAGGCAGGCGGACGGGATGAGGAAGTCCTCGCGGGTGCCGTAGGTGCGGACGCATGAGCCGGGGTCGGCGAGCACGGCGATCTCGGGGTCGAAGCCGGTGACCCCTTCCGTATCCTCGAACTGGCGCAGGGCGGCGGCGAGTTCGCGGGTGATCGCGCCCTTGCCGGTCCAGCCGTCGACGAAGACGACGTCGCGGGGGTCGTGCCGGTCGGCCAGCCAGCGCAGCGCGTTGGCGTCGATGCCCCGGCCGCGGACGATCGACACGGCGTAGTGGGCCAGGTCGAGGCCGTGCCGGTGCTGGGCCCAGCGGCGCATCAGGACACCGACGGGGGTGCCGGCGCGGGCGAGGGAGACGAGGACGGGGCGGGGGGAGCGTTCCGCGAGAACGGTTTCGGTCACGACGCCGACGGCGTGGGCGATGCGGGCGGCGGAGGTCTCCAGGGCCGAGTGGAAGAGAGCCCGGTACTGCTCGCTGGGCTGGTACTCGACCGGCAGCGACTCCGCGTAGTGCGCGCCGCCGCTCTGGATCGCCTCCTCGCGCTCCTCGGTCGGCGCCTCCAGGGTGACGTCCGACAGGTCCTGGAGCAGCCAGCCGACGTCTTCGGCCGCGTAGCTGGAGAAGGCGGGGCCGCGAAGGGGCTCGGGCAGCATGGCGGGCCTTTCGGGGGCGGGCGGGGTCCCGGGGACGTACGACGGGACGACCGCGAGCAGGACGTGCGGGGTGTGCCGCGCGAGCCGGCGGAGCAGGCCGTCGGGGGCGTGCAGGGCGGGGGTGTCGCCGGTCGAGTCGACGACGGCGATCACGGCGTCGAAGGCGGCGCCGGCGACGTTGTAGGCGTAGCGCTCGCCCGGGCCGTCGGCGGGGTGGTCGTGGGCCGGGAAGACGAGGCGGGTGCGGATGGCGTAGCCCGGGTCGTCGACCGCGAGGACGGGAGAGCGGGTGGTCGTGGAGAAGCGGATCTCCACGGGAGGGACGAGGTGCTCCAGTTCTCGGGCGAGGCGCAGCGGGGCGTACATGAGCTCCTCGGAACCGAGGACGAGTACACGCCGGGCGCCGGGCGGGAGGGCCTCGGCGAGGCGGGCGCTCATGGCGGGCAGGGCGTTCTCCAGGCGGGCGCGGTGGGCGGCGGTGAAACCGTGCCGGCCGCCGTCCGGCACCCCGGCCGGCCAGCGCAGATCGACCCGCTCGACCCGCCCGGCACCGGCCACCGCTCCGGCCGAGGCTCCCGCGGTCCGCTCATGCTCCGCGACCAGGGCCTGCCCCTTCTCCAGCACGCCGTCCGGGAGCCGCACCGTCCCGCGGGCAGCCGTTATCAGGTCGATGCGGGTGCCGATCTCGGTGGCGAAGTCCGTCAGGCGGTTCTGGTCGGCGGTGGAGCGCATGTCGACCAGGGCGACCACGACGTAGCGCTCGCGGGGGTGGCGCTCGTGGAGGGCGCGGAGGGTGTTGAGGACGGTGTTGCCGGTGGAGAACTCGTCGTCGACGAGGACCAGCGGTCCGTCCCCGGCGAGGAGGCGGGGGTCCTCGGGGAGGAGGAGGTGGGACGTGGCGTGGGAGTGGGACTCCTCGAAGCCGCCGGCCTGGGCGACGCCGGGAACGGGGCGGCGGGTGGAGTGGAGGTAGGGGGCGTCGCCGAGGCCGTCGGCGACGGCGTGGCCGAGGCCGGTGGCCGTCTCCGCGTACCCGACGACGACCGCGGAACGCGCCCCGGCGGAGCCCAGCAGCTCACGCACCCTGCGCCCGAGGGCGAGGCCGGAGCCGTACACGACGGACGGGGACTGCGGGACGTGCTTGCCGAGCACGTTCGACACGAGGAGGTGGGCCCGCTTGGGGTTGCGGCGCAGGGCGAGCCCGAGCATGCCGGTGAGGGTGTCGTCGCCCACGAGCTCGACCCCGAGCCGTTCGGCGACCCAGCTCCCGGACCAGATGCCGTCGCCGTGGTCGTCACGGTTCGCAAGGCCGACCTCGTCGGACCCGTCGCCCCGGTCGGCGGCACCCTCGTTCACTGCGTTGTCCATGCGTTCCCTGTGTTCGGCCATTGCTCAGCGGTTGTCGTCGGCGGTTGTCGAAGGGCTTCAGAGATCTCGCCGGTCGTGACGCCCGGCATGCCAAGGGCGCCTCACCCGGGGATCCCCGCGGCCAGCAGCTCCACGAAGCCGATGTCCTCATTGGCGACGCCGAAGACCTCCGCGCGCAAGAGGGTCCGCTCGGCCCAGGCTCGGTGCGGCTTCACCTCGTTCATCTTGTTCGTGTACGCCGACCGCAGCACGCCGCCGCCCAGCAGTTCCGGCCGCAGGATGTCCTGGGCGTCGCTGAACTCCTCGTGACTGACGACGGACAGCGCGTGCACGGGCAGGACGTGCGAGGGGTGGATGCAGGTCTTGCCGAGCAGACCGTTGGCCTGGTCCAGCGTAATCTCCCGCAGCAGCCCGTCCATGGAGTGCTCGATCAGGGCCTCGCGGAGCTCCTCGGCCTGGCCCTCCAGGAAGGGGCTGCGCCGCAGCTGAGGCTTGAACATACGTTCCTGCACCCGGAAGTACTCCCACACCGGCCCGGTCACGGTGAAGCCCGTGCCGTCGGCCCGCCCCAGCATGTTCACCACGTCGGCGATGACGGAGGCGACGATCTGGACGTCGTAGGCGGTCATGTCGGGGGCCCTGCGCAGGCCGTAGGAGGAGCAGAAGTCGGTCACGCCGAGGCGGAGGGCGAGGACGCGCTCGCGATACTTGTCGACGACCCGGAAGATGCCCTCCAGGGTCTCCACCCGGGACTCGCGGTAGAGCAGCTCCGGGGATTCCAGGACCGGCATGGCGAAGAGTCGCCGTCCGGCGGCGGCCTCGGCGATCGCGAGGGCCTCCAGGAAGGGCATGCCGCGTTCCTGGGTGAACTTCGGCAGTACGAATCCGGACAGCAGCCGGACGGCGGGGCCGATACGGCGGACGAGGTCGGGGATCTGCTCCGGTGTGCGGACGCGGATGAACAGGAGGGGAAGGTCGACGCCGGAGCTGCGTTCGGCCCGTTCGGCGAGCTCGGCGAACTGGCGTACGAGGTTCTCCTCGCCGGCCAGGACGTCCGCGTCGCCGATCGAGTCCTCCAGGCACAGCACCATCGAGACCACGCCGCGGCCGGTCTGTTTGACGATGTCCTCGGCTAGCCGCGGCCTGGTGGCAGGGCTGTACAGCGTGGCACCCAGGGCCGCTGCGAGCAGCCGGGCCGAGGAGTCGGCGGTGAATTCGCACGGCTCCCGGTGGAAGAGGCGGTGCCGCACCTCAGGGGCGATCTGCCCGAAATGACGCATATAGCTTCCCCGTGGTGCTCGATCGGCCTGGGTTCCGGCTGAAGGTGGCCGGTAATAGTACGTAGGAGTCCATGTCATGGGTTCCCGCCGGGCATGAATTTCAAGTAACGCAGGGACGGGCAACGCTCTCTCGGCGGCGCCACGGGGCGGGCCGGGGCCCGCTCGACCCCGCATTGTCGTGAGCAGGACCGAGAGGGCAGGATGACCGCATGACGCACGCGATGTTGAAGGGGTCGAACGTCCCGCTCGAAGTCACGACGGTACGCGCCGTGCTGCGCTGGACGCCCGGGCAGGGGGTACCGGACGTCGATGCCTCGGCGCTGCTCCTCGGCCCCGACGGTCGTGTGCGCTCCGACGAGGACTTCGTCTTCTACAACCAGCCCCGGCACCCCGCCGGAAAGGTGTGGCGGCTCGGCAAGAAGCGTGTCGCCGAGGGCCTCACCGACACGATCCAGACAGACCTGACCGGTGTCGAGTCCGACGTCAGCCAGATTCTCCTGGTCGCGTCGGCGGATGGCCTGACGTTCGATCGCGTACGGTCACTGCGCATCCTGCTGTACGACGCGTCGGCGCCCGAGGGTGAGGCGCTGGCCTACTTCGACGTCAAGCCGGAGACCGGCGAGGAGACCGCGCTGATCTGCGGTGAGCTGTACCGGCGCGGGGACGGGTGGAAGTTCCGGGCGCTCGGTGAGGGGTATTCGAACGGGCTGAAGGGACTCGCGACCGACTTCGGGATCTCGGTGGACGAGTCCGAGGCGGCGGCGGAGGGGACGGCGGCCGCCGCGGCGCAGGCTGGGCCCGACGTGTCGCGGCCACTGCCGCCGGAGCAGCCGACGGCCGTGGTGCCCCAGCCCACCGCGCAGCCGACGTACGGCTACCCGCAGCAACAGCCCGCCGCCACGCAGCCCGCGTACGGCTACCCTCATCCGGCCGCCCAGACCGGCTACGGCTACCCGCAGACGGCGCCACCGACCGCCCAGACCGGCTACGGCTACCCGCCGCCGGTCCCGGTCCCCACGGCCCCGGACCCCGACTTCCGCCTCCCCCCGCAGGGCCCCCAGTTCGTAGGCCGCTGAGCCCACCCGGCAGCCACCGGGGGCCCGCCCCGTCGCCCGCCACCACCCGGCCCGGGGCACCCGCCAGACCCCGATCCAGCAGCGCCCCACACCCACCGGGGACCCGGCTACCGACCCACTCCGGCGACCACCGGGGCCGGCCCGTCGCCCACCAGCGCCGCCACACCCGATGCGGCAGCGCTCCGGCGGGCCTCACCGCTCGGACTTGGCCTTGTGGCCCCTCCCCCACTGCAGCCCCCACCCGTACAAACGGTCCAGCTCCGCCTGGAAGCCGTAGACGAACTTCACCTCGCGCCGCACCCAGACCTCGTTCTTCACGTTCTCGATCATCACGACCGCGCAGGAGCGGGCCTGGGGGTGGCGTTCGTCGAGGCCGATCTCGATGCGGGGGCCGTTGCTGGGGTAGAGCGTGACGATGGCGTGGGTGCGGTCGAACGCCGGGGTCTGATCGTAGATGTAGACGAAGAGCAGCAGGCGCTTGATCGCCTCCCGGTGGTCGAGGTTGACGTAGATCGTCTCGCCCGACGCCGAGCCGAACCGGTCGTCGCCGCTGAGCTTGACGTACGGCGGTGCGTTGACGTCGCCGAGATAGCCGCCGAGAGGCTGTACGACGCCCTTGGTGCCGTCCTGGAGCTCGTACAGACATCCCAGGTCGAGGTCGACGTTGACCATGCTCTGGCTGTGTCCCATGACCTCCGGCGGCTTCAGCGCCTTGAAGGGGTGCCGCAGCAGGCTCTCCCGCTGGGGCCCGCCGATGTCGGAGCTGCGCATCCGCCAGGTCAGGTTGATGCGCAGGTGCCCGGTCTCCGCCCCCTGTTTGGTGAGCGACACCTGACTGTGCCGCTTGGTCAGCTCGATCGCGTTGCTGGCCGCGCTGCCCGAGTCGAACTCGGCCGCACGCCCACGCCAGAGCCCGTCAAACAAGCCCATTCCCGCCCCCAGACTCCCCACTCACCGTGCCGTGCCGTGCCGGACAAGACCGACGGGGCGGCGCCGAGGACATCAAGTCGTCCTCGACGGCCGCCCCGCACAGAGCGTTCCTCACCCGAACGGGCGTCACACCCCGGACGAGACCTCGGTCTTGTCCGAGCCGGCGTTGCCCTCGGCGGCCGCCAGCGCGCGATTGCGGCGCACGGAGGACCAGAAGGACCAGGCGATGAGAACGACACCGATCAGACCGGTGATGATCTCGGAGATCTCGTACTGAATGGTGACCAGCAGGATCACGGCGAGCGCGCCGATGGCGTAGTGCGCGCCGTGCTCCAGGTAGACGTAGTCGTCCAGGGTGCCCTGGCGGACCAGGTACACGGTCAGGGACCGGACGTACATGGCGCCGACGCCGAGACCGAGGGCCATCAGCACGATGTCGTTGGTGATGGCGAAGGCGCCGATCACGCCGTCGAAGGAGAACGACGCGTCCAGGACCTCCAGGTAGAGGAACATGAAGAACGCGGCCTTGCCGGCCATCAGCATGACCGGCTTGCCCGAGCGCTTCGCCTCTTCCTCCTGCTCGTGCTCGCGCTCCTCCTCTTCCTCCAGCTTGTCCTCGAAGTAGCCGGAGAGACCACCGACGATCATGTACGTGATGAGGCCCGCGACCCCGGAGAGCAGTACCGTCTTCGCCTTGTCCGCGGGTCCCGCGTGCAGATGGGCGTGGGTGGCGAAGGTCATCGAGGTGACCAGCAGGACGACCAGGGCGACGCAGACCGACAGCATGTCGACCTTGCCGAGCTTGGCCAGCGGGCGCTCCAGCCAGCCCAGCCACTTGATCTCCCGGTCCTCGAAGATGAAGTCCAGGAAGATCATCAGCAGGAACATGCCGCCGAACGCCGCGATCGCCGGGTGGGCGTCGGTGACGAGTTCCTGGTAACGGTCCTTGTCGGTCAGCGCGAGGTCGACGGCCTCGATCGGGCCGAGCTGCGCGCTGATGGCGACGATGACGACGGGAAAGACCAGCCGCATGCCGAAGACGGCGATGAGGATGCCGATGGTGAGGAAGATGCGCTGCCAGAAGGCGTTCATCTTCTTCAGGATTCCGGCGTTGACCACTGCATTGTCGAAGGACAGCGAGATCTCGAGGACACAGAGGATCGCCACGATGCCGAAGGCGGTCCACCCCCCGTAGAAGACCGCCGCGACCAGGCCGAGCGCGGTGACCGCGAACGACCAGCCGAAGGTTTTCAGAACCACTGGCTACCCAATCCCTTGTGTACGGGGTGGACGGGTCTCCCCCGCGCCGTACCCGGCTTTACGAAACGTTGACCCCGAAGTCTAGAGCGATGCCCCGCAGCCCCGACGCGTACCCCTGGCCTACGGCCCGGAACTTCCATTCTTGCTGGTAGCGGTAGACCTCGCCAAAGATCATGGCGGTCTCCGTGGAGGCGTCCTCGCTGAGGTCGTACCGGGCGAGTTCCTGGCCGTCGGCCTGGTTGACCACCCTGATGAAGGCGTTGCTGACCTGGCCGAACGTCTGGCCGCGCTCGTCGGCCATGTGGATCGAGACCGGGAAGACGATCTTGTCGCACTGGGCGGGCACCTTGGAGAGGTCGATCAGGATCGACTCGTCGTCGCCGTCGCCCTCACCGGTGAGGTTGTCGCCGGTGTGCTCCACCGAGGCGTCCGGGCTCTTGAGCTGGTTGTAGAAGATGAACCACTCGTCGCCCATCACCCGTCCGCTGCTGCACACCAGGGCGCTGGCGTCGAGGTCGAACGGGGCTCCGGTGGTGGAACGTGCGTCCCAGCCGAGCCCGACCATCACCTGAGTGAGGTTCGGCGCGGCCTTGGACAGGGAGACGTTGCCCCCCTTGGCGAGCGTGACGCCCATGATGCTTGTCCTCCCCTGGGTGCTGCCTGATGTGGTTGTCCTGCGCGTCCGGCGCCGCACGCAAACGTGCGGCGCCGGACGGGCGGAACGGAAGGGTCGTGACTCAGACGTTGACGCCGAAGTCCTGCGCGATGCCGCGCAGGCCCGAGGCGTAGCCCTGGCCGATGGCACGGAACTTCCACTCCGCGCCGTGCCGGTACAGCTCGCCGAAGACCATCGCGGTCTCGGTCGAGGCGTCCTCGGACAGGTCGTACCGCGCGATCTCGGCGCCGCCGGCCTGGTTGACGACGCGGATGAACGCGTTGCGGACCTGGCCGAAGGACTGCTGGCGGTTCTCGGCGTCGTAGATGGACACCGGGAAGACGATCTTCTCGATGTCGGCCGGGACGCCGGCCAGGTTGACCTTGATCTGCTCGTCGTCGCCCTCGCCCTCACCGGTGAGGTTGTCGCCGGTGTGCTCGACCGAGCCGTCCGGGCTCTTCAGGTTGTTGAAGAAGATGAAGTTCTGGTCGCTGCCGACCTTGCCGGCGTTGTTCAGCAGCAGCGCGCTCGCGTCGAGGTCGAAGTCCGTGCCGGTAGTGGTGCGCACGTCCCACCCCAGACCGACGATGATCGCGGTCAGGCCCGGGGCCTCCTTGGTCAGCGAAACGTTGCCGCCCTTGCTGAGGCTGACTCCCACGAGTCCTCCATTGGTGTCCAGGGGCGGGTGCCCCGTCGTGCGTTGGTATCGGATCAAACGAGTCGATCCTAGTGACGGGTTCCCGACCGCCGCAGGCCCTGGGACCGAAGAATCACAGGGCGTCGAGTGCCGTGACGTACTCGCTCAGGTCGCGGGCGTCCGGCAGGCCGTTGACGACGGTCCAGCGGACCACGCCCTCCTTGTCGATGACGAAGGTGCCGCGCACCGCGCAGCCCTTTGCCTCGTCGAGGACCCCGTAGGCGCGAGAGACCTCGCCGTGCGGCCAGAAGTCGCTGAGCAGCGGGTACTCCAGTCCCTCCTGCTCGGCGAAGACGCGCAGGGTGTGGATGGAGTCGTTGGAGACGGCGAGCACCTCGGTGTCACGGTCGGAGAACTTCGGCAGGTTGTCGCGGACCTCGCACAGCTCGCCGGTGCACACGCCGGTGAAGGCGAAGGGGTAGAAGATCAGCACGACGTTTCGCTCACCGCGGAAGTCCGAAAGCCGCACGGCCCGGCCGTGGTTGTCCTTCAGCTCGAAGTCGGGGGCCTCGTCGCCGACCTGGATGGCCATCGTCGTCCCTTCGGTGGGGCTGTTCGGGTGGCCTCCACCCTACGCAGCGATCACCGACGGCCGACGGACGGGCCGACCTCGGCCGGCCCGTCCCACGTTCAACGAACGGTTACCGCTTGGACTTCGCGGCCTTCGGCGTCGCCAGACGGCTGCCGCTCCAGTCCTTGCCGACGCTGACGCTCTTCGACGCGGTCAGCCCTGCCGTGGTCGCGGCTTCCGAGATGTCACTCGGCTCCACGTATCCGGACCGGCCGGTCTTCGGCGTGAGGAGCAGGATCGCGCCGCCTTCCTCGATGTACGTGGTGGCATCCACCAGCGCATCCGTAAGGTCGCCGTCGTCGTCACGGAACCACAGCACAACGGCGTCGGCCACGTCGTCAAAGTCCTCGTCCATCAGGTCGCCCTCGATGGCTTCCTCGATGGCCTCGCGGAGGTCCTGGGCGACGTCGTCGTCGTAGCCGATCTCCTGGACCACCTGCCCGGGCTGGAACCCCAGCCTGGCGGCAGGGTTCGTCCGCTCCTCCGCGTGGTCCGCGGTCGCGCTCACGGGTTGCCTCCTGATCATGTTTCGGATTGGGGGTACCCCCCTGCTCGTCAAGAGCTCGGGGGAGTCTCAGCCACGCGCGTGCGCGAAGCGTTGGCCGTAGTCCACACGGGCGGGGCGGATCGCGCAAGTACCCGGCGGTTCGGACCGCCGAAACAGTGACGATCCCGGCCGTGTCGCCGCAACTCCAGGCATGCCGCCGAGAGTGATGGTGACCTACACCACACCTTTCTGCCCCGTATGTACGTTTGGGAATCATCCATGGGTACGAGATTCGCACGGGTCCGCGCCATCGGCTGACCAAGGAGTATTCGTTACCTCACGGTAGAGGTGACGTTTGCGGCCCCGAGGTACACGATGGTGAACGGTGCAGGCATACCGAAAACCCTCGATAATCGGCCCTCCGACAGGTAAGGAACAGCGTGGCTTCCGGATCCGATCGCAATCCGATCATCATTGGCGGCCTTCCGAGTCAGGTTCCTGACTTCGATCCCGAGGAGACGCAGGAGTGGCTCGACTCGCTCGACGCCGCCATCGACGAGCGTGGCCGCGAGCGGGCCCGCTACCTGATGCTGCGCCTGATCGAGCGGGCCCGCGAGAAGCGCGTGGCCGTGCCCGAGATGCGCAGCACGGACTACGTCAACACCATCCCCACCAAGAGCGAGCCGTTCTTCCCGGGCAACGAGGAGATCGAGCGCAAGATCCTCAACGCCACCCGCTGGAACGCGGCCGTGATGGTCTCCCGGGCCCAGCGCCCCGGCATCGGCGTCGGCGGCCACATCGCCACGTTCGCCTCCTCGGCCTCCCTCTACGACGTCGGCTTCAACCACTTCTTCCGCGGCAAGGACGAGGGCGACGGCGGCGACCAGGTCTTCTTCCAGGGACACGCCTCACCGGGCATCTACGCACGCGCGTTCCTGCTCGACCGCCTCTCCGAGCAGCACCTGGACGGCTTCCGGCAGGAGAAGTCCAAGGCGCCGTACGGCCTGTCCAGCTATCCGCACCCGCGGCTGATGCCGGGCTTCTGGGAGTTCCCGACCGTGTCGATGGGCCTCGGCCCGATCGGGGCGATCTACCAGGCGCGGATGAACCGCTACATGCACGCACGCGGGATCGCGGACACCTCGAAGTCGCACGTGTGGGCGTTCCTCGGCGACGGCGAGATGGACGAGCCGGAGTCGCTCGGCCAGCTGACCATCGCCGCGCGCGAGAGCCTGGACAACCTCACCTTCGTCGTCAACTGCAACCTCCAGCGGCTCGACGGCCCGGTGCGCGGCAACGGCAAGGTGATCCAGGAGCTGGAGTCGGTGTTCCGGGGCGCCGGCTGGAATGTGATCAAGCTCATCTGGGACCGCACGTGGGACCCGCTGCTCGCGCAGGACCGCGACGGGGTGCTGGTCAACAAGATGAACACCACGCCGGACGGCCAGTTCCAGACGTACGCGACCGAGACCGGCGCCTACATCCGCGACCACTTCTTCGGCGACGACCACCGGCTGCGCGCGATGGTCGAGAACATGACCGACCACCAGATCCTGATGCTGGGCCGCGGCGGTCACGACCACCGGAAGATCTTCGCGGCGTACAAGGCGGCCGTGGAGCACAAGGGCCAGCCGACGGTGATCCTCGCCAAGACGGTCAAGGGCTGGACCCTCGGGCCGAACTTCGAGGGCCGCAACGCCACGCACCAGATGAAGAAGCTGACGGTCGACGACCTCAAGGGCTTCCGGGACCGCCTGCACCTGCCGATCTCCGACCGGGACCTCGAGTCCGGCGCGCCGCCGTACTACCACCCGGGCCGGGACTCGGAGGAGCTCCAGTACATGCACGACCGCCGCAAGTCGCTCGGCGGTTATGTCCCCACCCGCGTCGTCCGCTCCGAGCCGCTCGCGCTGCCCGGCG
Source organism: Streptomyces sp. NPDC086077 (assembly GCF_040686175.1). Taxonomy (NCBI): domain Bacteria; kingdom Bacillati; phylum Actinomycetota; class Actinomycetes; order Kitasatosporales; family Streptomycetaceae; genus Streptomyces; species Streptomyces sp. NPDC086077. Next base: position 88,722 of record NZ_JBFBJT010000007.1, read on the forward strand.
ACACGACGTACGCGACTGTGAAGAAGGGCTCGGGCCAGCAGTCCATCGCGACGACCATGGCCTTTGTCCGGCTACTCAAGGACCTCATGCGGGACAAGGAGATCGGCAAGCGTTTCGTGCTGATCGCGCCGGACGAGTACCGCACGTTCGGCATGGACTCCTTCTTCCCGAGCGCGAAGATCTACAACCCGCTCGGCCAGCAGTACGAGTCGGTCGACCGGGAGCTGCTGCTCGCCTACAAGGAGTCGCCGACGGGGCAGATGCTGCACGACGGCATCTCCGAGGCCGGCTGCACGGCGTCGCTGATCGCCGCCGGCTCGGCGTACGCCACACATGGCGAGCCGCTGATCCCGGTGTACGTCTTCTACTCGATGTTCGGTTTCCAGCGCACCGGCGACCAGTTCTGGCAGATGGCCGATCAGCTGGCGCGTGGATTCGTCCTCGGTGCGACGGCGGGGCGTACGACGCTGACCGGTGAGGGGTTGCAGCACGCGGACGGGCACTCACAGCTGCTCGCCTCGACGAACCCGGGCTGTGTGGCGTACGACCCGGCGTTCGGTTTCGAGATCGCCCACATCGTGCAGGACGGGCTGCGCCGGATGTACGGCGGATCGCAGGAGCACCCGCACGGCGAGGACGTCTTCTACTACCTCACCGTCTACAACGAGCCGATCCAGCACCCGGCCGAGCCCGCGGACGTGGACGTCGAGGGCATTCTCAAGGGCGTGTACCGCTTCGCCGAGGGCACCTCGGGCTCGATCCCGGCGCAGATCATGGCGTCGGGCGTGGCGGTGCCGTGGGCCGTGGAGGCGCAGCGGCTGCTCGCCGAGGAGTGGGACGTACGCGCCGACGTGTGGTCGGCGACCTCGTGGAACGAGCTGCGGCGGGAGGCCGTGGCGTGCGAGGAGCACAACCTGCTGCACCCGGAGGAGGAACAGCGGGTGCCGTACGTCACGCGGAAGCTGAGCAGCGCGGAGGGGCCGTTCGTGGCCGTCTCCGACTGGATGCGGTCGGTTCCGGACCAGATCGCCCGTTGGGTGCCCGGGACGTACCAGTCGCTGGGTGCGGACGGGTTCGGCTTCGCGGACACCCGCGGTGCGGCCCGGCGCTTCTTCCACATCGACGCGCCGTCGATCGTGGTGGCGGTGCTGGCCGAGCTGGCGAGGGAGGGGAAGGTCGACCGGTCCGTGCTGAAGCAGGCGATCGACCGGTACCAGCTCCTCGATGTCGCGGCGGCCGATCCGGGGGCCGCGGGGGGCGACGCGTAGGTGTAGGTGTACGCCGGTTGCCACAACCGGTTCCGGTCGCTTCGGCCGGTTTGGAGGGCGGTGAGGCCCGGGCCTCACCGCCCTCGCGCGTTCCTTACGATGCGGGCATGAAGGAGCAATCGGCACAGGTGCGGTGGGAGCGGCGTACTCAACGGCCGCTGCTGGCGCTGGCCGTCATGTTCGCCGCCGCCTATGCGGTGCCGATAGTGGACGGTTCGGCGGGGCGGACTCTGACGGCGGCCTGTCTGGTCGTGGAGTGGGTGGTGTGGGCGGCGTTCGCCGTCGACTACGTGGTGCGGCTGTGGCTGACGCCGGACCGGCGCGACTTCGTACGGCGGAACTGGATGGATCTGTGCGCCGTGGCGCTGCCGCTGCTGCAGCCGTTGCGGTTGCTGCGGCTGGTGTCCACCCTGCTGCTGGTGGGGCGGCGGGCCCGGATGGCCTCGCAGATACGGCTGACGACGTACGTAACCGGCGCGGTGGTGGGACTGCTGATGTTCGGGTCGCTGGCCGTGCTGTCGGTGGAGCGGGACGCGCCGGGCGGGAACATCCGGACGCTGGGTGACGCGGTGTGGTGGTCGTTCACGACGATGACGACCGTGGGGTACGGGGACCACGCGCCGACGACCGGTGTGGGGCGGTTGCTGGCGGTGGGGCTGATGCTGTCGGGGATCGCGCTGCTGGGTGTGGTGACCGCGAACATCGCCGCGTGGTTCATATCGCGGTTCGAGAAGGACGACGCGGAGGAGCGGCGGCAGACGGAGGCCATCACCGCGCTGGCCGAGGAGGTGCGGGCGCTGCGGGCACAGGTCGCCGCGCTGTCGGGGCCGGTGGTGGTACCGGGCCCGGCGGAGGAGCAACGCACGTGACGGGCACCGCCGTCGTGAGGCCCTGACATGAGTGTGGGCCTCCGGCGGGACGCCGGAGGCCCATCCTCACTCCCCCCGGCTCAGAACATTCCATAGCCCGGGGACATGGCCCCGGTCAGCCAGACGAGGGCCAGGAGGGTGTCGATCGCACCAAGGGCAAGGGCTATGAGGGCCGGTACGGAGCGGGTGCCCGCCCAGGTGCGGCCCATGGCCAGCCAGCCGCACGCGATGGCCACCGGGCCCAGGACCATGCCCAGTACGAAGAAGCCTGCCACCGCGCAGATGGCGCCGATGATCCCGAGTTGCGCGCGATCCGGCCCGGTCCGTGACCACGTCCGGCCACGTGAGCGGGGGTACTTGCGCGCTCCTTGCCCAAAGCTCGCCATCATCAATTCATCAACTCCCTGAACCTCTCGGTTCTTTCGGGTCGATGTGGCGAGTACCCCCGCTGCGCGTTCCATGCCTGACGGTCTGCCGGCGCGCCGCCCCCCTCCGGCAGCGCGCCGCAGCCCTGGTCGCCCTCGTCGTCGTACGCGCGTGCCACGCGAACATGCCGTACGGAGGGCTTGACCCAATGTGACCTGCGACGCGCGCCGGATGGGAGGGATCTTCGGGAGTGTCACCCTGATAGGTGAGTTCCCGTCAGGTGTGCGCCCCGGGATCTGTTACTGGACGTGTGCCTAGATGTGCGCCGCTCCCGCGCCCGCCTCCGCGTTCTCGCCGCGCTTGGTCAGGAACGCGACGAGCACCGCCACGGCCGCGACACCGGCCGCGACCAGCGAGGCCAGGCTCATGCCGGAGATGAAGGTCTCGTGCGCGACGTCCGTGATCTTCGCGGCGACGGCGTCCGGCGTGCCCGGCGGCACCGGGGCGACTCCCTGCTGGACCGCCTCGGCGGCCTGCCCCTCCTGCGCCGGGGTGAGCGGCGGAAGTCCCGCGTCCGTCCAGTTGCCCGCCAGGTCGCTGTCGACCTTGGAGGCCATCACGGCGCCCAGCACTGCCGTACCGAGGCTGCCGCCGATCTGCATGGCCGCCTGCTGAAGACCGCCGGCCACCCCGGAGAGCTCCATCGGCGCGTTGCCGACGATGACCTCGGTGGCGCCGACCATGACCGGCGCGAGGCCGAGGCCGAGCAGGGCGAACCAGAGCGACATGACGGCGCTGCCGGTGCCCTTGTCCAGGGTGGACATGCCGTACATGGCGAGCGCGGTGCAGGCCATGCCGAGGGCCAGTGGCAGCCGCGGGCCCGTCTTGGTGATCATCGCGCCCGCGAGCGGCGAGCCGACGATCATCATGCCGGTGAGCGGCAGCAGGTGAAGGCCGGCGTCCACGGGGCTGAGACCGTGCACGTTCTGCAGGTAGAACGTCACGAAGAACAGGCCGCCCATGAACGCGATGGCCATGAGGACCATGAGGACGACACCCGCGGACAACGGGATCGAGCGGAACAGACCCAGCGGGATCAGCGGCTCGCGGACCCGCTTCTCCCAGAGGGCGAAGAGCGCGAAGCCCACCACCGAGACGGTGATGAAGGTCCACGTCCGGCCCGCGCCCCAGCCCCACTCGGGCGCCTTGATCAGGGCCCAGACCAGGCAGAACATCGCACCCGACAGCAGGCCGATACCGAGCAGGTCGAAGGAGCGCGGGGCGTTCTTCGCGCGGTGGTCGGTGAGGATCAGCACGCCCAGGACGAGGGCCAGGATGCCGACCGGCACGTTGATGAAGAACACCGACTGCCAGTTGACGTGCTCGACCAGCACGCCGCCGAGGATCGGGCCGCCGGCGGTGGAGGCACCGATGACCATGCCCCAGATGCCGATCGCCATGTTGAGCTTCTCGGCCGGGAAGGTCGCCCGCAGTAGGCCGAGCGCGGCCGGCATCAGCAGGGCGCCGAACAGGCCCTGGAAGACGCGGAAGACGATGACCGCGGCGATGCTGTCGGACAGGCCGATGGCGCCCGAGGCCGCGGCGAAGCCGACCACGCCGACCAGGAAGGTCTGCCGGTGTCCGAAGCGGTCACCGAGCTTGCCCGCGGTGATCAGGGAGACCGCGAGGGCGAGGAAGTACGCGTTGGTGATCCACTGGACCTCGGCCCAGCTGGCCTTCAGGTCGGTGGCGATGGCCGGGTTGGCGATGGCGACGATGGTGCCGTCGAGGGCCACCATCATGACGCCCACGGCGACGGTGATGAGGGTGAGCCAGGGATGGCCGCGCAGGCCCTTGACCGGCGCCGGCTCCGACAGGGCGGCTGGTGCCTCGTCCCCCGGCCCCGTCTTGTCGATGGTGGTCTGACTAGTCATACCTTCGAGGCTAATGACAGCCACTGACAGTTGACAAACCAATTCACAAGTCGGTAACTGTCACGACACTCACATATAGCCTGATCAGGCAGAACAGTTCGCGGGAGAGGCGTCATGGACACGGTCGGCAACACACGGTCAGGGCCGCGGCCGGGCCTGCGCGAACGCAAGAAGCAGCGCACCCGGGACGCGCTGCTGCGCGCGGCGGTGGAGTTGTTCACGACGCGCGGCTACGACCACACCACCGTCGACGAGATCGCTGCGGCCGTCGACGTCTCGCAGCGCACCTTCTTCCGTTACTTCTCCGGGAAGGAGGAGGCCGCCCTCGCCCTGGAGACGATGACGGTGGCGCACTTCGTGGAGGCGGTGCGCGCCCGCCCGCCGCACGAGCCACCGATGGAGGCGCTGCGCCGCGCGGTGCTGGACGGCTGGGACCGGATCAGCGAGGTCATCGAGGCGGTCGTCCCGGTCGAGCAGTATCTGCGGATGTACCGGGTGATCGAGTCGACGCCCGTCCTGCTCGCCGCGCATCTGCGCCGGTCGGCGGAGACGGAGGAGCAGATGGCGCGGCTGATCGCCGAGCGGGAGGGCCTGGACGTGGACGCCGATCCGCGGCCACGGGTGGCGGTGGCCGTCTTCGGCGGGGTCATCCGGGTGACCGAACGACTCTGGAGCACGGGCCCGGACGTCAGCCTGGAGGCCATGCGGACGCTGGCGGCCGCGTACCTCGATCAGGTGGGACCGGTGCTGGCGGGCGACTGGCGCAAGCGCTGAACCGGGCCCGGGCGACGGGCGGCACGGCCCGTACGGGAAGGCGGAACGGGCCCGCACAAAGGGAAGCAGTGGGGTCATCGCGCCTTGCGATCAGGTGACTTTCGTCAAACGTGATCCGCGACACACGGTTCACGCGAGACCCTCTCGTTCTCCTAGTGTGTCCTCCCAGTGACTTCCTTCGACGCCTCCCCCTCACTCAGCGTCTGGCGCGCCCTGCTCGCGCTGGCCGTGGTGTTCGTGATGCTGGCGACCACCGGCTGGACCGCCCTGCGCAACCAGCGGTCGGACACGCCGCTCCAGCTCTCCCGCTCCGCCTGGGAGCGCGGCCGTATCGACGGACACCGGCTGCCGGACCCGGACACCACGCCCGGCCGGCTCGCCGCCTTCTTCGCCACGCTCAGCGACGGGCAGCGCGCCCACCTGGCCCGCCGCTATCCGCTCGCGGTGGGCAACATGAACGGCGCCCCCGTCGAGCTGCGTTACCGGGCCAACCGCATCGCCCTCCACCAGGCCCGCACGATCGAGCGCGAACGTATGCGCGACAGCCGGCTCAGTCCCACCGGACAGCACGAGGCGGGCCGTCGTATGCACCGCTTCGAGTCCCTGATGCACGCTGACCGGCACATCCTCGCCTTCGACCCCGACGGCTCGGGCCGGGTCGCCGAGGTGTTCGGCGACCTCGACCGCGCCGAGCGGGTCTCCGTCGTCGTCCCCGGCGTCGACACCGACCTGCTCACCTTCCAGCGCACCAACCGCCGCTACGCCGCCCCGGTCGGCATGGCGAAGTCCCTCTACGCCGCCGAGCGTGCCGCCAGCGCCTCGACGCGTACGGCCGTGATCGCCTGGGCCGACTACACCGCGCCCGGCGGACTCGGCATGGAGTCGGCCACCGCGATGCGCGCCGAGGACGGGGCGATCCGGCTGAACGCGCTGGTGCGCGCGTTGCCCGGGAAGGCGCCGGTCTCGCTGTTCTGCCACAGCTACGGCTCCGTGGTCTGCGGAGTCGCCGCGGACACCCTGCCCGCCCGGGTGTCCGACATAGCGGTGGCCGGGAGTCCCGGGATGCGCGTCACCAACGCCGTGCAACTGGGCACTTCCGCGCGCGTGTGGGCGATGCGGGACGCCGACGACTGGATCCAGGACGTGCCGTACATGGAGTTCGGCGGCTTCGGGCACGGGGCCGATCCGATGTCCGCCGCGTTCGGGGCGCGCCTGCTGTCGGCGCGCGGCGCCCGGGGACACGCCGGGTATTTCGAACCGGGTACGGGCAGCCTCGCCAACTTCGCCGAGATCGGGGTTGGCGCGTACCGCGCGGTGGACTGCGCCGACGATGCGGGCACGTGCCGGGCGGGTTTGTCCGGCACGTCCACGGCCGGACGCGCGTAGAGGCGCAGAAACTGCGGTCTTCCCAGGGAGGGGACGAAAGAGCGCGTGCCGCATACGATGAGCCGCATGGGTGACGTACTGGCCGGATTTCATGCCGCCTGGGAGTTCGAGTCCGACTCCGTGCTCATCCGCTACGAACGGGGGATTCGAACACCCAAGCTCTTCCAGACGCTCGGCGAGCGGCGGGTGCCGCTGTCGGCGCTGCAAGGGGTGACGCTCTCCCCCGGGCGGCGCGGGACCGTCGTCCTGCGTGCGGAGCCTCGGCCGGGAGCCGATCCGCTGATCGAGGCGGCGGCGGGGCAGTTGAAGGAGAGCAGCGATCCCTATCGGCTGGTGCTGCCCGCCGAACGGGAGACGCTGGCCGAGTACTACGCGGACGAGCTACGGACGCTGCTGACCGAGGCGGGGCCGGTGGACCGGCATCTCGTGGCCGCGCCCGAGGTGCCGATGCAGTTCAAGGCGTACGACGGGAAGGCCTCGTTCGACGGGACGTCGGTGGCGTTCCGGTGGTTCTGGACGGGGGCGTCGTCGGCGAAGTGGAAGGCCGGGGACCAGAAGTTCGCCGTCGAGGACCTGAGCGGCGTGGAGTGGCGGTCGCCGGAGGTGTTCGAGGGGCATCTGCGGCTGCTGCCGCGGGACGCCGGGGAGCAGCCGGCGCAGGCCGACCAGGATCCGGCGGCGGTCGTCTTCGGGCTGGGGTACGGGCCGGTGCACGAGTCGTTGCCGTTCGCGGCGGCGGTGCTTCAGGCCGTGCGCTCGCGCACCGCGGCGTCGGCGGTGACCGTGGCCGCCGCCCCGCGGCGGGATCCCGCGGACATCGCGGAGCGGATCCGGCATCTGGGCGAGCTGCACCAGGCCGGGCTGGTGACCGATGAGGAATTCTCCTCGAAGAAGGCCGAGTTGCTCGCGGAGCTGTGATCGCGGGTGCGGGGTCGTGGCCGTTCGCGCAGTTCCCCGCACCCCTTGGGGCGTCTACTCCCGGCCCGCCGACGTGAACGTCATGTCCGCGTAGCGCGTGCCCGACACCTTCGCGGCCACCGCGTCGAGCAGGGCGAGTTGCTCCGGCGTCAGGGTGATCCGGAGTGCCGCCGTGTTCTCCTCGACGCGGGCCGGCCTGCGGGTTCCCGGGATCGGGACGACCGGGAGGTCGTGGACGGACGCCCGCTGCTGGACCCAGGCCAGGGCGATCTGGCCGAGCGTGGCCTCGTGGGCGGCGGCGACCTCGCGGATCGGCTCCAGGAGCGCCGCGTTCGCCGCCGCGTTGTCGCCGGTGAAGCGGGGCTGCTGGCGGCGGAAGTCGTCGGCCGTGAGGTCCTGGTCGGCGTTCACGAAGGAACCGGTGAGGAAGCCGCGTCCGAGCGGGGAGTACGGGACCAGGGCGACGCCCAGGTCCCGGGCGGCCGGCACGACGTTCGCCTCGATGTCCCGGCTGAACAGCGACCACTCCGACTGCACGGCGGTGACGGGGTGCACGGAGTGCGCGGTACGCAGTTCGCCCGCGGTGACCTCGCTGAGGCCCAGGTACTTGACCTTGCCCTCGCGGACCAGGTCGGACATCACGCCGACCGTCTCCTCGATCGGCACGTTCACGTCCCGGCGGTGCATGTAGTAGAGGTCGATGACGTCGACGTCGAGGCGCTTCAGGCTCGCCTCGACGGCCTGGCGGATGTACGGCGGGTCGTTGCGGACGACCCGCCGGGTCGGGTCGTCCGGCGGGATCGCCAGGGCGAACTTGGTCGCTATCACGACCTCGTCCCGGTGCGCCCGGAAGAACGGCGAAAGGAACCGCTCGTTCTCCCCGGCGCCGTACGCGTCCGCCGTGTCGTAGAGCGTGACGCCCCGCTCCAGCGCCCGCTCCAGGGTCGCCCGGGACTCGTCCGCGTCGGCGGGGCCGTAGGCGAAGCTCATGCCCATGCAGCCGAGGCCCTGCGCGCCGACCTCGGGTCCACCCTCGCCGAGCCGTGTCGTCGGCATCGTGGTGTCGGTCATCGGGTGCTCTCCCCTTCGTGCGGGACGTGCGCGCGGCCGCGGTCGCCGTAGAAACTGATCTTGCGGTCGAGCACGGCGAGCGTGTCCCGGAGTTCGGCGATCCGCTCCACGACGTCCTGGCGGGTCGTCTCCAGCAGCTCGCGGCGCTCCTCGTAGGTGGTGTCGCCCGCGCGCACCAGCTCCGCGTACCGCACCATGTCGGCCACCGGCATGCCGGTCAGCCGCAGCTTGCCGACGAGGTCCAGCCAGTCCAGGTCCCGGTTGCTGTAGCGGCGCTGGCCCGTGTGCGAGCGGTCTATGTGGGACATCAGGCCGATCCGCTCGTACCAGCGCAGGGTGTGCGCCGACAGGCCGGTGAAGGCGACGACCTCGCTGATCGTGTAGCGGTCCTGGCCGTCGGGGCGCGGGTGCCGGCGGGGTGGGGCGGAGCAGATGTCGGTGCGGGTGGCGCCGTCTTCGGGGGCCGCTTCCGGAGCCCGTTCCAGGGCCCGCTCGGTGGCTGCTGCCGTGGTCTGCATCACCGTCATGCGTCCCACGCTATGACCTTGGAGTGCACTCCAAGCAAGCGGGTCCGGAAAGAGCCGCTAAGAAAACGACAGGACCGCCGGGGGGTGCGGTCGTTAACGTGCGGGCCATGAGTCTCGTACGCCGTGCCCTGCCGGACGACGCCGGTGAAGTGCTGCGCCTGCGCCAGGTGATGATCGACTCGGTGCACCGGGCGGGCTCGTCGGTCACCGGGTGGCACGCCGAGTCCCTGCCCGTGCTGCGCGCGCGGCTGGCCGAGCCGGACGGGGACTTCGCGGCGTTCGTGGTGGACCATCCGGACCGGCCGGGGGCGCTGGCGGCACTGGTGGCCGGGACGCTGGAGTACCGGATCGGCAAGGCGGGCAATCCGCACGGGCGGGTCGGCTTCGTCTTCAGCGTGGCCACGGACCCGGACGCGCGCAGGCGGGGGTACGCGCGCGCGTGCATGGCGGAGCTGCTGTTGTGGTTCCGTGAGCGGGAGGTCGGTCAGGTCGACCTGACCGCGTCCGCGGACGCGGAGCCGCTGTACGAGTCGCTGGGCTTCGCGCGGACCGGGGACCCCTTGATGCGGCTGACGCTCTGAGCGGGATTAAGGTCGAGGGCATGTCCTTGCAGAGCTTGGCGTTGATCGACAACTGGCCGGTGCCCACGGCCACGGCGGGGGTCGTACGGGCCGACGGCGCGGTGCCGGGGGTGCGGGGGCCGGCCGATCGGCGGTTCCCGCTGGCCTCGGTGACCAAGCCGCTGGCCGCGTACGCCGTGCTGGTGGCGTACGAGGAGGGTGCCGTCGAGTTCGAGGAGCCGGCCGGCCCGCCCGGGTCGACGGTCCGTCACCTGCTGGCGCACACCTCGGGGCTGGCCTTCGACGAGCACCGGGTGACCGCGCCGCCGGGGCAGCGGCGGCTGTACTCCAACGCCGGGTTCGAGCAGCTCGGCGACCATGTCGCCAAGGCGACCGACATCCCGTTCGCGGAGTATCTGCGGCAGGCGGTGCTGGAGCCGCTGGGCATGACGTCGACGTCCCTGGAGGGCTCCCCGGCCAAGGACGGCGTCTCGACGGTCGAGGACCTGCTGCGGTTCGCCGCCGAGGTCCAGGCGCCGCGGCTGCTCGACCCGCGCACGGTCGCCGAGGCGATGAGCGTGCAGTTCCCGGGGACGAAGGGCGTGCTGCCCGGGTACGGGCTCCAGAACCCCAACGACTGGGGGCTCGGCTTCGAGATCCGCGACTCCAAGTCGCCGCACTGGACGGGGGCTTCCTCGTCACCCCGTACGTTCGGGCACTTCGGGCAGTCCGGTACGTTCCTGTGGATCGACCCGGACGCGGAGCTGGCCTGCGTCGCCCTGTCGGACCGGGCCTTCGGGCCCTGGGCGATCGAGGCGTGGCCGCCGCTCACGGACGCGGTGCTGGCGGAGGCCCGGGCGGCCTGACGGCCTGCCGTCCCTCAGGTCATCTCCCACATCAGCAGCTCCGCCCGCGCCACCCCCACCACCTCCACGTCCTTCGCGTCCGTGATCCGGGCCGCGTCACCGGGGCCGAGGCGCTCGGCGTCCAGCGTGACGTCGCCGTGCACCACATGGACGTAGACGTACGGGGCGTCGGGGACCGCCGTGCGTTCGCCCGGCGCCAGCCGGCGCACATGGAGCATCGCGCCGGCCTTCGGGACCGCGTACGGCGTCGCGTCCGCGATGCCGTGGACGATCTCGTACGCCGGGTCGCCGCCCGGCGCGAGCGGGGCCAGCCACATCTGCACGAAGGTCAACGGGCCCTCGCCGTCGTTGCGTTCGACGTGCCGGACGCCGGACGCGGCGCTCAGCCGCTGTACGTCACCGGCGCGGACGACCGTCTCGTGCCCCGCCGAGTCGCGGTGCGTCAGCTCGCCCTCGGCGACCCAGGTGACGATCTCGGTGTGGCTGTGCGGATGCTCCGCGAACCCGGCGCCGACGGCCAGGCGCTCCTCGTTGCAGGCGATCAGGGCGCCGAAGCGCAGGTTGCCGGGGTCGTAGTGGGGGCCGAAGGAGAAGGCGTGCCAGGACTCGATGCCGGCCTCCGCGTCGCCCCCGGGGTAGCGCTCACCGGCGCGCCGTACGTCCGTCACGGACACCACCGTAGACCCGCTGGGACCGGCGGCGGACCGCACCGCGCAGCGCGGTGGCACACCTTCGTGATCGTCGCCGCCTAGCCGGCCCGGCCCGCCCCGGAGCGGGCCGGGCACGTCTCGCGCGGCGCGGCCGCGGACCCCGGGGCCGGCGGCCGCACACCTCATCCCCACCCGGCGGCACGTGGCCGCGTCCCGATAAGGCAGTCTTGTCCCGTGCCCGAACCCGAAACCAGCAACGCCCGGACCACCTCCCACGGCGTGCATCCGCACTCCGCGACCCTGAAGCGGCTGGAGAAGTCCTCCGGCAGTCTCGCCGCCCAGGCCATCGCGCGGATGGACGAGACGCTGCCGTGGTACCGGGCCATGCCCCCGGAGAACCGCTCCTGGATCGGGCTGGTCGCGCAGGCCGGTATCGCGGCGTTCACCGAGTGGTTCCGGCGCCCGGACGCCCCGCAGGCGATCTCCACGGATGTCTTCGGGACCGCTCCGCGCGAGCTGACCAGGGCGATCACGCTGCGGCAGACCGTGGAGATGGTGCGCACCACCATCGAGGTCATGGAGAGCGCGATCGACGAGGTCGCCGCCCCCGGCGACGAGCGGATCCTGCGGGAGGCGCTGCTGGTCTACGCCCGGGAGATCGCCTTCGCCACCGCCCAGGTGTACGCGCAGGCCGCCGAGGCACGCGGTGCCTGGGACGCGCGGCTGGAGTCACTGGTCGTGAACGCCGTGCTGAGCGGCGAGGCGGACGAGGGCGCGGTGTCGCGGGCGGCGGCGCTGGGCTGGAACTCGCCGGAGCACGTGTGCGTGGTGCTGGGCACGGCACCCGACGGTGACTCCGAGCTGACCGTGGAGGCCATCCGGCGCGCGGCTCGGCATGCCAAACTCCAGGTGCTGACCGGGGTGCTGGGCGACCGGCTCGTCGTCATCGCGGGCGGCAGCGACAATCCGCTCGCCGTCGCCAAGTCGCTGATCGGCCCCTTCGCCGCGGGCCCGGTGGTCGCCGGGCCGATCGTGCCCGACCTGCTGGCCGCGACCCGGTCCGCCCAGGCCGCCGCCGCGGGCCTGAAGGCGTGTTCCGCCTGGCAGGACGCACCCCGGCCGGTGCTGGCGGACGACCTGCTGCCGGAGCGCGCGATCGCCTCGGACCCGAGCGCGCGTGAGCAGTTGGTGGAGGAGATCTACAGACCGCTGGAGGAGGCCGGCTCCGCGCTCCTGGAGACGCTCAGCGTCTATCTCGAACAGGCGAGCAGTCTCGAAGGCGCCGCCCGGATGCTCTTCGTTCATCCCAACACCGTGCGCTACCGGCTTCGACGTGTGACTGACGTCACCGGTTGGTCGCCATCCGATGTACGTTCCGCGTTCACGCTGCGGATCGCGCTGATCCTGGGGCGTCTGGCCGACGGGGATCTCCAGCTCTAGTCTTTTGTCGGGGGCCCACAAAACCCCCTGCCGTTCTTCGTCCTTGTCCCCACGGGCGGCCGTGCCCGTAACCAAGAGAGAGTGTGAGAGTGCTCGTACTCGTCGCTCCCGGCCAGGGCGCTCAGACGCCCGGCTTCCTGACCCCCTGGCTCGAACTGCCCGGTGCCGCAGACCTGGTCGCCTCCTGGTCGGACGCCATCGGACTGGACCTCGCCCACTTCGGCACGCAGGCCGACGCGGACGAGATCCGCGACACGGCCGTGGCGCAGCCGCTGCTCGTCGCCGCCGGGATCCTCTCGGCCGCGGCACTCGGTGACATCTCGCCGGGCGCGGTGGCGGGCCACAGCGTCGGTGAGATCACCGCCGCCGCCTTCGCCGGTGTGCTCGACGACACCACCGCGCTGACCCTGGTGCGCAAGCGGGGCCTGGCCATGGCCGAGGCCGCCGCGGTCACCAAGACCGGGATGTCGGCGCTGCTCGGCGGCGACCCCGAGATCACCGTGCCGCACCTGGAGAAGCTGGGCCTGACCCCGGCGAACGTCAACGGCGCCGGGCAGATCGTGGCCGCGGGCACGCTGGAGCAGCTCGCCGTGCTGAACGAGGACAAGCCGGAGGGTGTGCGCAAGGTCGTCCCGCTGAAGGTGGCCGGCGCGTTCCACACCGAGCACATGGCACCGGCCGTCGACAAGCTGGCCGCCGCGGCGCGGGAGCTGACGCCCTCCGACCCCAAGCTCACCTATGTGTCGAACAGCGACGGCCGCACGGTCTCGACCGGCGCCGGGATCCTCGAGCGGCTGGTCGGCCAGGTCGCCAACCCGGTCCGCTGGGACCTGTGCATGCAGACCTTCCGGGAGCTGGGCGTCACCGCGCTGCTGGAGGTGTGCCCCGGCGGCACCCTGACCGGCCTCGCCAAGCGCGCCCTGCCCGGCGTGAAGACGCTGGCCCTGAAGACCCCCGACGACATCGACGCGGCCCGCGAGCTCATCGCCGAGCACGTCTGACGCCCTGCTGACGCCTTAAGGAGCCGACTGCAACATGGCGAAGATCAAGCCCAGCAAGGGTGCCCCGTACGCGCGGATCCTCGGCGTGGGCGGCTACCGGCCCACCCGGGTCGTACCCAACGAGGTGATCCTCGAGACGATCGACTCGTCCGACGAGTGGATCCGTTCGCGCTCCGGCATCGAGACCCGGCACTGGGCGAACGACGAGGAGACGGTCGCCGCGATGTCGATCGAGGCGTCCGGCAAGGCGATCGCCGACGCCGGGATCTCCGCCGAGCAGGTCGGCGCGGTGATCGTCTCGACCGTCACGCACTTCAAGCAGACGCCGGCCGTCGCCACCGAGATCGCCGACAAGCTGGGCACGGCCAAGGCCGCGGCCTTCGACATCTCGGCCGGCTGCGCGGGCTTCGGCTACGGCCTGACCCTCGCCAAGGGCATGATCGTCGAGGGCAGCGCCGAGTACGTGCTGGTCATCGGCGTCGAGCGGTTGAGCGACCTGACCGACCTGGAGGACCGCGCGACGGCCTTCCTGTTCGGCGACGGAGCCGGCGCGGTCGTCGTCGGTCCCTCGGCGGAGCCCGCGATCGGCCCCACGGTGTGGGGCTCCGAGGGCGACAAGTCCGAGACCATCAAGCAGACCGTGCCGTGGAACGAGTTCCGGGTCGGCGATGTCTCAAAGCTCCCGCTGGACAGCCAGGGAAACATCAAGTTCCCCGCCATCACGCAGGAGGGCCAGGCGGTCTTCCGCTGGGCCGTCTTCGAGATGGCGAAGGTCGCGCAGCAGGCGCTGGACGTGGCCGGGGTCGACCCGGCCGAACTGGACGTCTTCATTCCGCACCAGGCCAACGAGCGGATCATCGACTCGATGGTGAAGACACTCAAGCTGCCGGAGTCCGTCACGGTCGCCCGTGACGTTCGCACCACCGGCAACACCTCGGCCGCCTCGATCCCGCTCGCGATGGAGCGGCTCCTGGCGACCGGCGAGGCGAAGAGCGGCGACACCGCGCTCGTCATCGGATTCGGGGCGGGTCTCGTCTACGCAGCGACGGTCGTTACTCTCCCCTAGGCACTCCGTGCCGGATCTCACCGATCCGGCACGGAAGCAGCACCGCCACACCCTCTGGAACACTACGAAGGAGCGCCTGACATGGCCGCCACTCAGGAAGAGATCGTCGCCGGTCTCGCGGAGATCGTGAACGAGATCGCCGGGATCCCCACCGAGGACGTCCAGCTGGACAAGTCCTTCACCGACGACCTGGACGTCGACTCGCTGTCCATGGTCGAGGTCGTCGTCGCCGCCGAAGAGCGCTTCGACGTGAAGATCCCGGACGACGACGTCAAGAACCTCAAGACCGTGGGCGACGCGACCGAGTACATCCTCAAGCACCAGTCCTGAGGCCCCTTGGGCCGGGTGTCTCCGGCCCCGCCACCCGGCGGTGGCGCCGCTGAATCCTCGTATCCGTTGGAGAAAGAATTCCCGTGAGCCCGACCAATCGCACCGTGGTCGTCACCGGTATCGGCGCAACCACACCGCTGGGTGGCGACGCAGCCTCGACCTGGGAGGGCCTGGTCGCCGGACGTTCCGGTGTCAAGCCCTTGGAGCAGGAGTGGGCCGCCGAGCAGGCGGTCCGCATCGCCGCGCCGGTCGCGGTGGAACCCACCGAGTCCATCCCGCGGCCGCAGGCCCGCCGTCTCGACCGCTCGGCGCAGTTCGCGCTGATCGCCGCGCAGGAGGCGTGGGCCGACGCCGGCTTCACCGCCAAGGCCGGTGAGGATCCCGCGATCGACCCGGACCGGCTCGGCGCGGTCATCGCCTCCGGTATCGGCGGGGTGACGACGCTGCTCGACCAGTACGACGTGCTCAAGGAGAAGGGCGTACGCCGCGTCTCCCCGCACACCGTCCCCATGCTGATGCCGAACGGCCCCTCCGCGAACGTGGGCCTGGCCGTGGGCGCCCGGGCGGGCGTGCACACCCCGGTCTCCGCGTGCGCCTCCGGCGCCGAGGCGATCGGCTACGCCATCGAGATGATCCGCTCCGGCCGCGCCGACGTCGTCGTCGCGGGTGGCACGGAGGCGGCGATCCACCCCCTGCCGATCGCCGCGTTCGGCAACATGATGGCGATGTCCAAGAACAACGACGACCCGCAGGGCGCGTCGCGTCCCTACGACGTCGACCGCGACGGCTTCGTCCTCGGTGAGGGTGCCGGTGTCGTCGTCCTGGAGTCCGCCGAGCACGCCGCGAAGCGCGGGGCGCGGGTGTACGCCGAGGCGGTCGGTCAGGGCATCTCCGCCGACAGTCACGACATCGTGCAGCCGGAGCCCGGGGGCCGCGGCATCGCGCACGCCCTGCAGAACCTGCTCGACCGGACCGACCTGGACCCGGCCGAGATCATGCACGTCAACGCGCACGCGACGTCTACGCCGGCCGGTGACATCGCCGAGCTGAAGGCGCTGCGGAAGGTGTTCGGCGACGACGCCGACCACATGGCGGTGTCCGCGACGAAGTCGATGACCGGGCATCTGCTCGGTGGTGCGGGCGGTGTCGAGACGGTCGCGACCGTGCTCGCGCTGTACCACCGGGTGGCTCCGCCGACCATCAACGTCGAGAACCTCGACCCCGAGGCCGAGGCGAACGCCGATGTGGTGCGGGGCGAGGCGCGCAAGCTGGCCGTCGAGGGACGGATCGCGGCGCTGAACGACTCGTTCGGGTTCGGTGGGCACAACGTGGTGCTGGCGTTCCGGACGGTTTGATTCCTGCCTTACGGCGATGGCCCGAACCCCTTGCGGGG
>NZ_JBFBJT010000008.1:0-102680 GCF_040686175.1 Streptomyces sp. NPDC086077
ATTCCCGCCCTGTGTCCTGAATCGTCGTCACCTTTTTCCGGCGTCCCGCCAGGGGCCCAAGCGGAACGCTGTCCTCTGTGCCCGGCCGCGGCGTCGGCCGCAGCCCTGGCCTCCTGGGCGTTGCTGTCGGACTCGTGGGCCTGGGCGTAGGCCTCCTTGGCGTCGGCCTTGGCGCGCGCGGCGTCGGCCTTCTGCTCGGCGTCCCAGGCGTCGTCCCGCAGGTCGCGGGCGTTGTCGCGGGCCTTGACCGCGGCGTCCCTCTTCTCGACCGCCGTCGCCTCGGCGGACTGTGCCCTGGTCTTGGCGTCCTTGGCGTTCGTCGCCTCCGTCTCGGCGGTCCGCCGGTGCCGCGCGGCCTCGGCCTGCTTGGCTGCGGCGGTTTCCTTCTCCGCCTTGGCCGTCTGCTCCTCGGCCTCGGCGGCCAGCCGCTTGGCGTGGGCGTCCGCGGCCGCCGCCTTCGCGTCGGCCTCCGCCTTCAGCGCCACGGCCAGCTTGGCCTCGGCGGTCTCCTTGTCCTTCTTGGCGTTGTCCCGGTGGACCTTCGCCGCGTCGGACGCCGCCTTCGCCTGCAACTCGGCGATGCGGGCGGCTTCCTTGCGGAACTCCGCCTTCGACTGCGCGGCCTGCGCCAGGGCCCGCTGCGCGATGGTCTCGCTGTCCCCGGCGGAGGCACGGGTTGCCGCCTCGGCGGTCTCGGCGGCCTTCACCAGCGCTTCCAGCGCGGCTACGGCACCCTTGGTGACCTGCGCCTTCTGCTGACCGGCCAGCAGACCACGGCCGCGCGGGGCGCCGCTCGAGTCGGCGACGACGTACGCGGCCTGGGTCGCGGTGTCCGAGGTCGTGGCGGACTTCTTGGCGATCTCCAGCTGCGCCTTGATGGCGGCGAGCTGCTTCTTGGCCTGCGTCTGGGCGTCGGTGATGCCCTTCTTGGCCTTGTCGAACTGTGCCTTGTCCGGGTAGCTCAGGCTGTCGGTGCCCTTGTGACCCTGCGGGACGATCCGGTACTTCTGCGGATTGCCGCCGTTGCAGGCCCACAGCCACGCGTCATGGCCGTTGTCGAACTTGTTCAGGTCCAGGCACTTGTCGGTGGCGGCGTTGCGCAGCCCGGCTGCGGCGCGGACGTCGAAGTTCCACTGCTGCGCCTTGCTGCCGTTGCAGGTCCAGATCTGGATCTTCGTGCCGTTGGCGCTGTTGCCGCTCTGCACGTCGAGGCACTTCTGCGCGTTGACGTTGTACAGGGCGTAGCCGTCGTGGTAGCCGTGGAACTGCCACTGCTGTGCCGCGCTGCCGTTGCAGGTGTAGATCTGCACGGGCGTGCCGTTGGTCTTCGCGCCGCTCTGGACGTCGAGGCACTTGCCTTTGGCGGCCTCGACCTGGATGACCGACGGTGAGTCGCCGATCCAGCCGATGCCGCCGGCGGACCAGTAGTCCTGCCAGCGGGCGAGGTGGTCGGCGATCCAGGACTGGCCGAGCATGTCGGCCATCGACTCGGACGCCTTGGTGAGGGCGGTGGTCGCGTCGCGGTTGGCGCCCAGTATCTGGTTGCGCTGGGTGGTCTGGGAGGCGATCTCCTGCTGCCACTCGGCCGCGGCGACGTCCTCCACCTGGCGCAGGGCCTTGTTGGGGTCGATCGGGTCTCGCCAGGCGCACGAGGCGAACCGGGTCTTCAGGTCCTCGACCGCGATACGGAACTCGGGGCTGTCCGGCTGCGGAGCGGTACGGGGGAACCCGCCGGAGGCGAGGAAGATACGGGCGTTGTCCGCGCCCGTGGGCTCCAGGGACCAGTCCGTGAGGTGCTCGAAGGCGTTCTGCTCGTAGAGCGCGCGGTTCCACTCGCCGCTGGGCAGACTCGGATCCGGGTCCGTGCCGTAGAGCGGCGTGCCGAGACCCTTGACGGCCTTCACCGTCTGCTCGTCGGCTTCCGGCGTCGGGTCGTAGAAGTCGAACTCCTCACTCCAGTTGGGGCCGCCGGCCCATTTGCCCAGGCCCGTCTGGTCGTAGAAGTCATCGCCCTCGTGGACGCCCGGCACCCACTCGAACTCGGTGACGGTGAACCCGCCCGGGGTCTCCAGGCCGTCGAGGGGCTTCTCCCACGCGTCCCGGCGGGAGTGGAGACGATCCCAGGTCGCCCTCCAGTCCGTGTTGTCCTTCTCGTGCTCCTGGCGCAGCGGGCCGTCGAAGGCGCCGTCGAGGGTGGCCAGTTCGCGCAGTTTCTCGGGCGTCTGGTTGAGGGCGTTCTGGGCGAAGCTGTACATGCGCGGCCCGCCCAGGCGCAGTGAGTCGGCCATCAGGCACTGGTCGAACCGGAGTTGCTCGTCCGCCGTGGTCTCGTACCAGTCGTCCGGCCGGTCGCTGGAGCGTGTGGTGCTCGATGCCGTGGGCAGGCCCGCGAGCTCTGGGCCCGTGACGAGCGTGGCCGGGACGGTTACGGCGGTCAGCAACAGGAGGAAACGGGTGGACAGCCTGCGTCTTCCGGACCCTGACGTCGGGAAGAGCGGTGATCTGGAACGCAAGAGCGCATCCCTTCATCGCGAGGAGAACGACCGGTGGTCTGCCGGTGTGGCTCGGGTGGTGTGGGAACGGGCTGCGTGGCCCCGGGGCCCGGCGTCAGAGGTGCCGGGCAGGGCCGAAAGGCGCGGGGCACGTGGCCCGTGGGTGCGGTGGATGCGGCAGATCCAGCGGCATGAAAGGTCCCCTCCCCCGTAGCGACATCGTTCCCCCGGTCGCTGAATGACGTGCGCGGAGACAGGATTGGTCATGATCCGGTCATACGCGCGGCGCAACCTTAGGCACAGGGCGGCGTTCGAACATAGAGGCGGTTGCGGAGTCCGGCGGGGTTGGCGTGAATGCTGCGGCGAAAGTGGGCGGCCCGGCGCTGCGCACATCGCCGCGAGATCCCTTCACAGATAAGGGACTTCTGTGTAGTTCCTGTGCCTGCGAGGCTTCGGTGGCCTGGGCGTGGCCGGGCAAGTTGGCCGGATTCCGCACCTGTCTGTCCGAGGGGTCGGAGACGGGAGAATCGCGATCGAGGCGTTCGTACTCTCGTGGGTATTTCCGATTTCGGGCACGCGGAAGCCTTTTTGGGTGGCTGTCGGATCGTAGGCTGCCCGTCATGTGCGGAATCGTGGGTTACGTGGGGTCGCAGTCGGCGCTGGAGGTCGTGACGGCCGGGCTGAGGCGGCTGGAGTACCGGGGTTACGACTCGGCGGGCGTCGCCGTGCTCGCGGACGGCGGGCTGGCGTCGGCGAAGCGGGCCGGGAAGCTGCTCAACCTGGAGAAGGAGCTGGTGGAACGGCCGCTGCCGACCGGCTCGACGGGGATCGGGCACACGCGGTGGGCCACGCACGGCGGCCCCACGGATGCGAACGCGCATCCGCATCTCGACAACGCCGGGCGGGTCGCCGTGGTCCACAACGGCATCATCGAGAACTTCGCGAGCCTGCGGGCCGAGCTGGCGGAGCGCGGGCACGACCTGACGTCCGAGACCGACACCGAGGTCGTCGCCCATCTGCTTGCCGAGGAGTTCGCGGCGAGCGCGGACCTCGCCGAGGCGATGCGGCTGGTGTGCCGGCGGCTTGAGGGGGCGTTCACGCTGGTCGCGGTGCACGCCGACATGCCGGACGTGGTGGTGGGGGCGCGGCGGAACTCGCCGCTGGTGGTGGGCGTCGGTGAGGGCGAGTCCTTCCTCGCCTCCGACGTCGCCGCGTTCATCGCCCACACGCGGTCGGCGATCGAGCTGGGGCAGGACCAGGTGGTGGAGCTGCGCCGGGACGGTGTCAGGGTGACGGGTTTCGACGGCCGCCCCGCGGAGGTGAGTTCGTACCACATCGACTGGGACGCGTCGGCCGCGGAGAAGGGGGGCTACGACTACTTCATGCTCAAGGAGATCGCCGAGCAGCCCAAGGCGGTCGCCGACACGTTGCTGGGGCGCATCGACGCGTCCGGCTCGCTGACGCTGGACGAGGTGCGGATCCCTGCGGGGGCGCTGCGGGAGGTCGACAAGGTCGTCATCGTCGCGTGCGGTACGGCGTTCCACGCGGGGCTGATCGCGAAGTACGCCATCGAGCACTGGACGCGTGTCCCGTGCGAGGTGGAGCTGGCGAGTGAGTTCCGCTACCGGGACCCGATCCTCGACCAGCAGACGCTGGTCATCGCCATCTCCCAGTCCGGCGAGACCATGGACACCCTGATGGCGCTGCGGCACGCCCGCGAGCAGGGCTCCAGGGTGCTGGCGATCTGCAACACCAACGGCTCGACGATCCCGCGCGAGTCGGACGCGGTGCTCTACACGCACGCCGGGCCGGAGGTCGCGGTGGCGTCAACGAAGGCGTTCCTCACGCAGTTGGTGGCCTGCTACCTCGTCGCGCTGTATCTCGGCCAGGTGCGGGGCACAAAGTGGGGTGACGAGGTCCAGGACGTGATCCGGGACCTGTCGAACATCGGTGGAGCGGTGGAGCGGGTCCTGGAGACCATGGAGCCGGTACGGGAGCTGGCGCGCTCGCTCGCCGCGAAGAACACGGTGCTGTTCCTGGGGCGGCACGTCCTGTATCCGGTCGCCCTCGAAGGGGCGCTGAAGCTCAAGGAACTGGCGTACATGCACGCCGAGGGCTTCGCGGCGGGCGAGCTCAAGCACGGGCCGATCGCGCTGATCGAGGAGGACCTGCCCGTGGTGGTCGTCGTCCCCTCACCTCGGGGGCGGTCCCTGATCCACGACAAGATCGTGTCCAACATCCAGGAGATCCGGGCCCGGGGCGCGCGCACCATCGTGATCGCGGAGGAGGGCGACGAGGCGGTGGTGCCGTACGCCGACCACCTCGTCCGGATCCCGGTGACACCGACGCTGCTTCAGCCGCTCGTGGCGACGGTGCCGTTGCAGGTGTTCGCGTGCGAGCTGGCGACGGCGCGCGGAAATGAGGTCGACCAGCCTCGGAACCTGGCCAAGTCGGTGACGGTGGAGTGAGGGCTGCTCCGCCGGTCATGCGCGGGTGATCTTGAGGGCCTTCACGAAGGTGGAGAAGGCTTCGGTGGGGACGGTGAGGGTGGCGGAGGGGGTCTTCGAGTCACGTATGGCTACGTGGGTGGGGGAGTTGGCGATTTCGACGCAATCGTTGCCGTCGCCCTCGCCCGAGTAGGAGGACTTCCGCCAGTTGCCGGGGGTGGTGGTCATGGTGCCTCACAGCTCCTTCGCCAGCTTGTGGATGAACTCGCGCGACCGTGCGGGCTCAAGTGACACGGCTTCCACTTTACGGAAGCGCGTTCGATAGGCGTTGAGCTGCGCTTCGGAGTCGATGAAGACCGAGCCGTGGGGTGCGTCGCGCACCACGGTGTCCAGCTTGGGCAGTGGGCCACCCACGTACGTCATGGTGCTTGAGGCTCTGGAGAAACCGTCCAGGTCGAAGGGGATGACGCGCAAGGTGATGTCTTCCGCGTCGGAGAGTTCGAGGAGGCGGGCGAGTTGGGCTTGTGAGGTCGCGCGGTCGCTGACCCTGATCCGTAGCGCCGCCTCGTGAATCACCGCCCCGTACGGGATGGGCGAGGAGCCTTCGATGATCACCCGGCGGGCCATTCGGTGGCGGATGCGTAGTTCCAGTTCCTCGGTGGTCAGTTCGGGGACTCTGGACGAGAAGACGGCGCGCGCGTAGTTCTCCGTCTGTAATACGCCCGGTACGAAGAGGATGGCGACGTCGTGCCGGAACGAGGCGTGGTGATCCAGCTCGGACAGGTCGAGGAACGACGTCGGCAGCAGGCCCCGGTAATCCTCCCACCAGCCACGTGCTCGGTCGGTCGCCATCGCCACCAGGGCGTCGACGAACTCGTCGTCCGTACAGGCGTAGTGCGACGCGAGACGGCGAAGGCGCTTCTCGCTCACTCCTGCGAGTGCGGACTCGATGTGCGTGATCTGGGCGGGGCTCACGCCGAGCAGCGCGGCCGCCTGGCGGGCGTTGAGGCCCGCCGACTCGCGGAGTCTGCGCAGCTCGGTCGCCAGGCGGAGCTGGCGTGCCGTTGGTTCGCGCCTCACAGCTAGGTGGAGGCGGGGCGGGGGATGGCGCTCGTGCGGGCGTGCGCCGATGTGTGGGGGTGGCAGCCATTGGCGCGGGAGGGTGATCGGGGGAAATTCGTGTGGCGTGAGATCCGTGCGGCATGAAAAGGGACGGTAATGGGTGCGGGACCCCGATCGAAAAGGGGCCCGCACCCATTACCGTCCCTGTCCCGGTGTCCCGTCCGGGCTCAGTGGCGGAAGGCGTCCTTCGCCTTCTCCCAGGCCTGGCGTGCGTCGCCTTGGGCGCTCTTCGAGCGGCCCGAAGCGTGCATGCGGCGGTTGCCGGACGTGCGGCCGAGGGCCTCTTTCGCCATGCCCACCAGCTGCTCTGCCTTGGCCTTCGCCTTCTGGTTGCCAGTCATGAGTTTCCACATCCCAACGTCGTCACGGCGTTTGGTGATGTCCGGGTTACCGCATCGGCAAGGGCTAAACGATCGGAAATCCCGTGTGCTTGTCCGCTCGGAAGCGGGGAACTCGTCGTCCTGGAGGTTGATAGATATGGTTCCCCTTCTTCTCGTTCTTCTGCTGGCTCTGATCCTTTTCGGTGCCGGCTTCGCACTGAAGGCGCTGTGGTGGATCGCGATCATCGTGATCGTCCTGTGGCTGCTGGGCTTCCTGGTCCGGCCCGCAGGCACAGGTGGGAAGCGTGGCCGCTGGTATCGCTGGTAGAGCGTTCCGAAGGGTGCGCGTCGCAACGAAGGGCCCGGTCACTGACCGGGCCCTTCGGGCGTTCCCTCCCGGGTGATGTGACCCGCCAGGGCGCACAGTGCGCGGAATGTGTGAAATCGGGCATCACTTCCCGCCCGGCGGGCACCCGCGTCGCACCGGGCGCCGGTGCGCAAGGGAACCAGCGCCTCCATGCCGGCGCCCGGCCTCGCGCTTAGGGTGCTCGGCATGAGCATCATCGGGGTCGGGATCGACGTGGCCGAGATCGATCGGTTCCGGGCGTCGCTGGAGCGGACGCCCGCGCTGGCCGAGCGGCTGTTCCTGCGGAGCGAGTTGCTGCTGCCGAGCGGGGAGCGCCGGGGTATCGCCTCGCTGGCGGCGCGGTTCGCCGCGAAGGAGGCGGTCGCCAAGGCGCTCGGCGCGCCGGCCGGGCTGCACTGGACCGACGCCGAGGTCTACGTCGAGGAGAGCGGGCAGCCGCGGCTGCGGGTGGCCGGGACGGTCGCCGCGCGGGCGGCGGAACTCGGCGTGCGGTCCTGGCACGTGTCGCTCAGCCACGACGCCGGGGTGGCCTCCGCCGTCGTCATCGCGGAAGGGTGAGACCCCCGGGCCGGGTCGAGGGGCGGACGCGTCGGCCGGTCGACCGGGGGTTGTCCAGGGCAATGGGGTGGCAACCCGTCGCTGGGTGGGCCGGTGTCGGTGGTGTGCGGGAGACTCGGGCGTATGCGTACTGCGTACAGCGTGGAGACGGTCCGGGCGGCCGAGCGGGAGTTGATGGCGCGACTTCCGGAGGGGGCGTTGATGCAGCGGGCGGCGGCCGGGCTCGCGGTCGCCTGCGCGGAGATGCTGGGACGGGTGTACGGCAGCCGCGTGGTGCTGCTGGTCGGGAGCGGGGACAACGGGGGTGACGCGCTCTACGCCGGGGCGCGGTTGGCCCGGCGGGGCGCGGGGGTGACCGCCGTGCTGCTCTCGCCGGAGCGGGCTCATGCGGGCGGGCTCGCCGCGCTGCGGCGGGCCGGAGGTTCCCTCGCGGGGGTGGACGGCGCCGAGGCGCTGATCGGGCGGGCCGATCTCGTCGTCGACGGGATTGTGGGGATCGGGGGGAAGGGCGGGCTGCGGTCCGAGGCCGTGCCGTTGGCGGAGGCCGCTGCCCGGGCGCGGGCGGCCGTGGTGGCCGTCGACCTCCCGAGCGGGGTCGACGCCGACACCGGGGAGGTGCGGGGGGCGGCCGTCCGGGCGGAGCTGACGGTGACGTTCGGGACGCACAAGCCGGGGCTGCTGGTGGATCCCGCGCGGGAGTACGCCGGGTCGGTGCGGCTCGTCGAGATCGGACTGGAGCTGCCGCGCGGGAGCGCCGAGTTGGAGGCCCTCCAGTACGCGGACGTGGCCCCGTTGCTGCCGGTGCCGGCTCCTGAGAGCGACAAGTACCGGCGCGGGGTCGTAGGGATCGCCGCCGGGTCGCCCCGGTATCCGGGCGCCGCCGTGCTTGCGGTCGCCGGGGCGCTGCGAGGTGGGGCGGGGGCCGTGCGGTACGTCGGGCCTGCCGCGGACGCGGTGATCGCGCGGTTCCCCGAGACGCTGGTGTCGGACCAGGGGCCGCGGCGGGCGGGGCGTGTACAGGCGTGGGTCGTGGGGCCGGGGGCCGGGGACGACGCGGGCACGGTCGCCGAGGCGTTGAGGGCCGATGTGCCGGTGCTGGTGGACGCGGACGGGCTGCGGCTGGCGGAGGCCGGGGCGGTGCGGGGGCGGAGCGCGCCGACGTTGATGACTCCGCACGCGGGCGAGGCGGCGGCGTTGTTGGGGGTGAGCCGGGAAGAGGTCGAGGGCGCCCGGCTCGGCGCCGCGCGGGAGTTGGCGGGCCGGTACGGGGCGACGGTGTTGCTGAAGGGATCCACGACGCTGGTGGCCGACGCGGGGAGCGGAGTCGCCGTACGGGTGAACCCGACCGGGACGGGCTGGCTGGCCACCGCCGGGAGCGGCGACGTGCTGTCGGGGCTCGCGGGGTCGCTGCTGGCGGCCGGGCTCTCGGCGCGGGACGCGGGGAGCGTGGGGGCGTACCTGCATGGGCTGGCCGGAAGGCTCGCGGCCGACGGCGCGCCGGTGGGGGCCCTCGATGTGGCGGAGGCGATTCCGGGGGCCTGGCGGGATGTGCGGCGGGATTGAGCAGTGAACCCCCACGGGGGGCTACGGGGCCGCGCCGAGCGGGGGGAAGGCCGGAGAGAGGTCCGGAACCACCGGTAGGGGCAGGCAGGTGGCGCGGCCCCGGTCCACGGGGTCGGGGTCGAAGGGATGTCCGATCGCTCTGAGAGACTGGGCGCGATGAGTACCACTGCACAGTTGCCGAGCACCGCGCCGTTGCGCGGTCGGGCTGAGATCGATCTTGGCGCGCTGCGCGCCAACGTGCGGGCGCTGCGCGCCCATGCGCCCGGCGCGGCCCTGATGGCCGTGGTGAAGTCCGAGGCGTACGGGCACGGCGCGCTGCCCTGCGCGCGGGCGGCCGTGGCGGCCGGGGCCGGCTGGCTGGGCACCGCCACGCCCGAGGAGGCCCTGGCGTTGCGGGCGGCCGAGGGCATCCCGGCTGATGTCCGGATCATGTGCTGGCTGTGGACGCCCGGCGGGCCCTGGCGTGCGGCCGTCGAGGCCGACATCGACGTGTCCGTGAGCGGTATGTGGGCTCTGCGCGAGGTCATCGAGGCCGCCCGGCGCGCGGGCCGGCCCGCCCGCGTGCAGCTCAAGGCCGACACGGGGCTCGGGCGCAACGGATGCCAGCCCGGCGACGACTGGGCCGAGCTCGTCGCGGCGGCGGTACAGGCCGAGGCCGAGGGGCTCGTCCGGGTCACGGGCCTGTGGTCGCACTTCGCGTGCGCCGACGAGCCGGGGCACCCTTCCATCGCCCTCCAGCTCGGCCGCTTCCGGGAGATGGTGTCGTACGCCGAGGGGGAGGGCGCCCGCCCCGAGGTGCGGCACATCGCCAACTCGCCCGCCACCCTCACGCTTCCCGAGGCCCACTTCGATCTGGTACGCACGGGGATCGCCCTCTACGGCATCTCGCCCAGCCCCGAGATCGGCACACCGGCCGACTTCGGGCTGCGGCCGGTGATGACACTGTCGGCGTCGTTGGCACTGGTCAAGCAGGTGCCCGGGGGGCACGGGGTCAGTTACGGCCACGGGTACACCACGCCCGGCGACACCACCCTCGGCCTCGTCCCGCTCGGTTACGCCGACGGCATCCCGCGGCACGCCTCGGGGACCGGTCCGGTGCTGATCGGCGGGAAGTGGCGGACCGTCGCGGGACGGATCGCGATGGACCAGTTCGTCGTCGACCTGGGGGGAGACGAGCCGCCGGTGGGTGCGCAGGCCGTGCTGTTCGGGCCCGGCGACCGGGGCGAGCCCACCGCAGAGGACTGGGCGCAGGCGGCGGGGACGATCGCGTACGAGATCGTGACCCGCATCGGAACGCGCGTCCCGCGCGTCTACGTCGACGTCGATGGGGAGCCGCCGGCGGGGCGGGCGGAAACAGGTCGGCCGGGAACAGCCCCTCAGGGGTAGGTGAACGGAAAACAGGACGGGTATCCGGGCCGGGGCCACCCCGTCCCGCGGGGCGGGCCCGCACCAGCTGACCCGACGGGGCCCGGAACCAGCAGGACCGGCGTACGACAACAGATCCGGCGAAGAGGAGCGGTACGTGAGCGAGAGCAGTGCGGAGGGCGTCGCCGACGCCGCCGCGGCCGTCGCTTCCGCCACGGGGGTGGCCGGAAACTGGCGCAAGGTGACCGGCGTCGCCGGCGCCGCCATAGGTGTGATCGCCGCCGGGGCGGCCGCCGGCGTCGCGATAGAGCGGATGACCGTCGGCCGCGGCATGCGAAGGAAGGCCCGGCTCGCCCTCGACTCGACGGGGCCGTACGGCGCGCTGCGCGGCACGCCCGGCCGGGCCTACGGCGACGACGGCACCGAGTTGTACTACGAGGTGGACGAGGTGGAGGCCGAGGCCGGCGTCTCGCCGCGGCGGCGCCGGCTCTTCGGGCGCAAGGCACCCGCGCCCGTCACCGTCGTCTTCAGCCATGGCTACTGCCTCAGCCAGGACTCCTGGCACTTCCAGCGGGCGGCGCTGCGGGGGGTCGTACGGACCGTGCACTGGGACCAGCGCAGCCACGGCCGCTCCGGGCGCGGGGCGGCGCAGGTCCAGGACGGTGCGCCGGTCACCATCGACCAGCTGGGCCGGGATCTGAAGGCCGTGATCGACGCGGCCGTGCCCGAGGGGCCGATCGTGCTGGTCGGGCACTCCATGGGCGGCATGACCATGATGGCCCTGGCCGACCAGTGTCCCGAGCTGATCCGGGACCGGGTCGTCGCGGTCGCGCTCGTCGGTACGTCCTCGGGGAAGCTCGGCGAGGTCAACTTCGGGCTGCCCGTCGCCGGAGTCAACGCGGTGCGGCGGGTGCTGCCCGGCGTGCTGCGGGCGCTGGGGCAGCAGGCGGAGCTGGTGGAGAAGGGGCGGCGGGCGGTCGCCGATCTCTTCGCCGGGATCATCAAACGGTACTCGTTCGCCACCCGGGACATCGACCCGGCCGTGGCGCGATTCGCGGAGCGGATGATCGAGGGCACGCCCATCGACGTCGTCGCCGAGTTCTATCCGGCGTTCACCGACCACGACAAGACCGAGGCGCTCGCCCACTTCGCGGATCTGCCGGTGCTGGTGCTGGCCGGGCTCAAGGACCTCGTCACGCCGAGCGAGCACAGCGAGGCCATCGCCGGTCTCCTGCCCGACGCGGAACTGGTCCTCGTGCCCGACGCCGGGCATCTGGTGATGCTGGAGCACCCGGAAGTGGTCACCGACCGGCTCGCCGACCTGCTCACACGCGCGGGTGCCGTGCCCGCAGGGGCTACCGTGGGTGGCTATGGAAGCACCAGCGGCACCGCACAACCCGGCTGAGACCGAGCTGATCGTCCACTCGCCCGAGCAGATGCGTGACCTCGGCCGCCGGCTCGCCAAACTGCTGCGCGCCGGAGACCTCGTCATGCTCAGCGGCGAGCTCGGCGCGGGCAAGACCACGCTGACCCGGGGGCTCGGCGAGGGGCTCGGCGTGCGCGGAGCGGTCACCTCACCGACGTTCGTGATCGCCCGTGTGCATCCGTCCCTCGTGGACGGGCCGCCACTCGTCCATGTCGACGCCTACCGCCTGGGTGGCGGGCTGGACGAGATGGAGGACCTCGACCTCGACGTCTCGCTGCCCGAGTCCGTGGTCGTCGTGGAGTGGGGAGAGGGCAAGGTCGAGGAGCTGACCGAGGAGCGGCTGCAGGTCACCATCCACCGGGCCGTCGGTGACACGACGGACGAGGTGCGGCGCGTGACGCTCACGGGCCTCGGTGAGCGCTGGGCACCGGTGGACCTGGAGTCGCTGTCCGCGTGACGGCATGAGCATTCCGACAAGACGTCGGCAAGATGTTGCGCCCGGCGTCCCGGACGTGGTCACATGGTATCCAGTCGCTAGTTAGGTGTGCCTAAGTTGCACCCACTGGCTCCGCCCCCGCCCTCAGGAGGCGTCCATGCCGACCACGGACCGCACACCGCAGCCGCGCCCCCTCGCGCCCGCCGGGGTGTCCATGCGCGATCTGCTGGCCTCCTGCGCCGCCGCGAAGGCGATCTCCACTCCGCCGCGCGCCCCTGAGCCGCCGGCGCCCCGGCGGGACGTGGACCACCGCGAAGCGGCATAGCGCCGGCTGCCCGTGACGCGGCGGCTGTCGGCTGACCCCATGACGCCCGCTGTCGGCTGACCCGCGACGCCGCGCACCTGCGGCACCTACCGGATGACGACGACCTTCTGACCGATCGTCGCGAACATCCACATCGCGTCCCCGTCCTCCCGCGTCTCCCGGATGCCCCCGGTCCGCACGGCCGGGTCGGGTGGCGCGGTGCTGCCGTCCACCGCCGCGCTGAAGCCGATGACCACGCCGTCCACGCTGGTGAAGCGGACGACGTGTTCGACCTGGGTGCCGTCGGAGCCGGTGGTCTCGCCCGAGCGGGACGTCACCGCGTAGGTGCCCGGCGCCGGGTCGACCGCGCTCGGCATCACCCTGAACGTGTGCTGGACCCGGTTGCGCGGGCCGACCAGCCACACCCGGTCGTCGTCGAGCGAGTACACGACCCGTTCGCCGACGCCGGAGCCGCTGGGCAGGGCGGTGGGGTGCCGCTTGTCGCGGGGGGCCTTGGACGCGGCCGCCGCGGGTGATCCGCCGGCGCCGTTCGGCGACGCGCTCAGTTCGGCGGGGACGGTCGCCGCCGCCTGATAGGCGAGGAAGCCGACCGCCGTGAGGGCGGCCGCCGTCAGCCCGGTCACGATGCCGGCGCTGGTGCTGGCCACGGCGCCACCTCCGCGTCTCGTAAGTCCTGGCTTGTGGTTACCGTAGGTGACGGTAGCAGCACAAAGCGGGTGGATCCGGGCGGCCGTGCCCGCGACCGGGCACCGTGTCGGAGCCCGGACGGGCCGTCGACGCCATGGCGTCCGCCACCGGCCACGAGGAGCCGTACGCTGATTGCGTGCTCTTGCTCGCTCTGGATACCGCCACCCCCGCCGTGACCGTCGCCCTGCACGACGGCACGGACGTCATCACCTCGTCGAGCCAGGTGGACGCCCGCCGGCACGGTGAGCTGCTGCTTCCGGCCGTCGACCGCGTCCTGACCGACGCCGGTCTGAGACTCGGCGCCGTCACCGGGATCGTCGTCGGGATCGGCCCGGGGCCGTACACCGGGCTGCGCGTCGGGCTGATGACCGCCGACACCTTCGGGCTGGCGCTCGGGGTCCCCGTGCACGGCGTGTGCACGCTGGACGGCCTCGCCTACGCCGCCGACAGGGAAGGCCCCTTCGTCGTGGCGACCGACGCCCGCCGCAAGGAGGTCTACTGGGCGCGGTACGACGACTCCCGTACCCGCGTCACGGACCCGGCCGTCGACCGGCCCGCCGACATCGCCGCCGAGGTCGCGGGCCTGCCCGCGGTCGGCGCGGGCGCGCTGCTGTACCCGGACACCTTCCCGGTCGCGTACGAGCCCGAGCACGTCTCGGCCGCAGCGCTCGCCCGGCTGGCCGTCGAGCGGCTGGACAAGGGCGAGGAACTGCCGCCCGCCCGGCCGCTCTACCTGCGCCGCCCGGACGCGCAGGTGCCCAAGAACTACAAGGTGGTCACCCCCAAGTGACCGAGGTGACCGAGCCCGTGACGCCCGTGCTGCGGGAGATGCGCTGGTGGGACCTCGATCCCGTGCTGGAGCTGGAGCGGGATCTGTTCCCCGACGACGCCTGGTCGCGGGGCATGTTCTGGTCCGAGCTCGCCCACGCTCGGGGCCCCGGGGCGACCCGGCGGTACTTCGTGGCCCAGGACGGCGACCGCGTCGCCGGGTACGCCGGGCTCGCCTCCGCCGGTGACATCGCCGACGTCCAGACGATCGCCGTGGCCCGCGAGTACTGGGGCACCGGCCTCGGCGGGCGGCTGCTGACCGAACTGCTGCGGGCGGCGACCGCGTTCGAGTGCGCCGAGGTGATGCTCGAATGCCGGGTCGACAACGTCCGCGCCCAGAAGCTCTACGAGCGCTTCGGCTTCGAGGCGATCGGTTTCCGGCGCGGCTACTACCAGCCCGGCAACGTCGACGCCCTGGTGATGCGCCTGACCGACCCTGCAACCTCTGTACAAGGAACCGAGATCCGACATGGCTGACGAACCCCTGGTCCTGGGGATCGAGACCTCCTGCGACGAGACCGGCGTCGGCGTCGTCCGCGGCACCACCCTGCTGGCGGATGCCGTCGCCTCCAGCGTCGACGAGCACGCCCGCTTCGGCGGTGTGGTGCCCGAGGTCGCGTCCCGCGCCCACCTGGAGGCGATGATCCCCACCGTCGACCGGGCGCTGAAGGAGGCGGGGGTCAGCGCGAAGGACCTCGACGGCATCGCGGTGACGGCCGGTCCGGGACTGGCGGGCGCGCTGCTGGTCGGCGTGTCGGCGGCGAAGGCCTACGCGTACGCGCTCGGCAAGCCGCTGTACGGTGTCAACCACCTCGCCTCGCACATCTGCGTCGACCAGCTGGAGCACGGGGCGCTGCCCGAGCCGACGATGGCGCTGCTGGTGTCCGGCGGCCACTCGTCGCTGCTGCTGTCCTCCGACATCACCTCCGACGTACGGCCGATGGGCGCCACCATCGACGACGCGGCGGGTGAGGCCTTCGACAAGATCGCCCGGGTGCTGAACCTGGGCTTCCCCGGCGGTCCGGTCATCGACCGCTACGCGCGAGAGGGCGACCCGGACGCGATCGCCTTCCCCCGCGGTCTGACCGGCCCGCGCGACGCGGCGTACGACTTCTCCTTCTCCGGTCTGAAGACGGCCGTGGCCCGCTGGATCGAGGCCAGGCGGGCGGCCGGGGAGGAGGTGCCGGTGCGCGACGTGGCGGCGTCCTTCCAGGAGGCGGTCGTGGACGTGCTGACCCGGAAGGCCGTGCGGGCCTGCCGTGACGAGGGCGTCGACCACCTGATGATCGGCGGTGGTGTCGCCGCCAACTCCCGGCTGCGGGCCCTCGCCGCGGAGCGGTGCGAGGCGGCGGGAATCCGGCTGCGGGTGCCCCGGCCCAAGCTGTGCACCGACAACGGGGCGATGGTCGCGGCGCTGGGCGCGGAGATGGTGGCGCGCAACCGGCCGGCGTCGAGCTGGGACCTGTCGGCGGACTCGTCGCTGCCGGTGACGGACCCGCACGTGCCGGGGCACGACCACGTGCACGAGGTCAGCAAGGAGAACCTGTACTCGTGACGGTCGCGTTGATGTGGGAGGCGCGGGCGGTGCCCGGCCGGGGGGAGGAACTGCTGGCGTGGGCACGCGCACAGCGCCTCGACCCCGGCCCGCTGCGCCGGGAGACCTTCCGCGCACCGCAGGACCGGGTCCTCGTCATCACGTGGTGGGACGCGGCCCCCGACGCCGGCCTGCCGGAACTGCCGGAGCCGGACGGCGGGTTGGTCACGCGGGCGGTGCATCGGTGGCGGTTCGAGTCGGTGGACGAGGAGTGAGGGCGGGGCTCGGCGGCCGTCCGGGCCGGTCAGTCGAGGGGACGGGCATCCGTCTCGCACACCAGGTGTCGGGCCGGTCCCAGTAGCCGCCGCGGGCCGTGCAGCGTCAGGCGTCGCGTGTGGCGGACGTCCGTGCTCGACGCCGCGAGGCGGAGTTCCAGCGCGCCGGGTTCCACGACGCGGTGGCCCGAGCGGGCCGTGAAGGACGACAGGTCCGCGTGGAAGTGGAAGGTGACGCGGGCCGCCCCGCCCGGGGACAGGGTCACCCGGCGGTAGCCGATCAGGCGGACGTCGGGACGGGTCACCGAGGCCACCGGATCGTGCAGGTAGAGCTGGACGACCTCCGCGCCCTCGCGGTCGCCCGTGTTGCGGACGGTGACGGACAGCTCGTAGGAGCCCTCCGTCGGGACCCGAGGGTCGCCGCCGGCGACGTCCTCCCAGGTGAACGCCGTGTACGAACGGCCGTGGCCGAAGGGGTACAGCGGCGTGGGGTCCAGGTTGCTGACCTCGCCCGCCAGGCCCAGGGGCGGCTGGAGGTACGTCCAGGGCTGGCCGCCCGGGTCGCGCGGCACGCTCACCGGGAGGCGGCCCGAGGGGTTGACGCGGCCGGAGAGGACGCCCGCCACCGCGGGGCCGCCCTCCTCGCCGGGGAAGAAGGCCTGGACCACCGCTCCGAGGCGGCCCTGCCAGCGGCCCAGCGCGTACGGGCGGCCGGTCAGCAGGACGAGGACGACCGGGACGCCCGTCTCCACCAGCGCGTCCAGCAGGTCCGCCTGGACGCCGGGGAGCTGGAGGTCGCTCGCGTCGCAGCCCTCGCCCGACGTGCCGCGGCCGAACAGGCCCGCCCGGTCGCCCAGGACCGCCACGCACACATCCGCCTCCGCCGCCCGCGCCACCGCCTCCTCGATGCCGGACGGGTCTGGCTCCGCGACCTCGCAGCCCTGCGCGAACGTCACCTTGGCGTCCGGGAGTTCCGTGCGCAGGGCCTCCAGCAGCGGGGCGATCTCGATGCCGGTGGGAACCTCGGGGTGGCGGGGCAGGACGTGGGAGGGGAAGGAGTAGCAGCCGAGCATCGCGAGCGGGTCGGCCGCGCGGGGGCCGACCACGGCGACGCGGGTGTCGGGCGGAAGAGGCAGCAGTCCGTCCGGGTTGTCGAGCAGGACCACCGACTCCTCCGCCAGCCGGCGGGCCAGGGCCCGGTTCGCCGCCGAGTCCAAATCGACGGGCCGCTCCGGCGGCTCGGGCCGCCAGTCCTCGTCCAGCAGCCCCAGCTCGCACTTCTGGAGCAGCACCCGCCCGGCCGCCCGGTCCACCAGTGACTCCGGCACCTCGCCCGCCCCGACCGCCTCCGCCAGCGGCCGCCCGTAGCACTTCAGGGTCGGCAGCTCCACGTCGATCCCGGCCGCCAGCGCCGCGTGCGCGGCCTCGGCGTCCGTGCCCGCCACGCGGTGCAGGGTCTGGAGGAAGCCGACGCCGAAGTAGTCCGAGACGACCGTGCCGGTGAAACCCCACTCCTCGCGCAGGAGTTCCGTCAGCAGGGTCATGTCCGCCGAGGCCGGCACCCCGTCCGTCTCCGTGTACGCCGCCATCACCGAGCGCGCGCCGCCCTCGCGCAACGCCAGCTCGAACGGCGGCAGCGTGACGTCCGCGAACTCGCGGGTCCCGGCCCGGACGGGCGCCAGGTTGCGGGCCCCGGCGGAGGAGGCGTACCCGGCGAAGTGCTTCAGCGTCGCCACGACCCCGGCCGACTCGAGGCCGCGCACGTAGGCGGCGCCGATCGTGCCGACCAGGTACGGGTCCTCGCCGATCGTCTCCTCGACCCGGCCCCAGCGTGGGTCGCGGACCACGTCCAGCACGGGCGCCAGTCCCTGGTGGACGCCGACCGAGCGCAGGTCGGCGCCGATCCGCCGGGCCATCTCCGCCACCAGTTCCGGATCGAAGGTGGCGCCCCAGGCCAGCGGGACCGGGTACGCCGTCGCGCGCCAGGCCGTGAAGCCGGCGAGGCACTCCTCGTGGACGAGCGCCGGGATGCCGAAGCGGCCGGACGCGGCGATCCGCCGCTGGGCGCGGGCCAGGGAGCGGGCGCCGGCCTCCGGGTCGACGGGGGCGGTGCCGAACGGGCGGGTGAGCTGGCCGAGGCCGTGCCGGATCAGCTCGTCGAAGTCGAAGTCGTCGCTCATCTCTTGCTGGTGCGGGGCGACTCCGTCGCCGTCCGTGCCGGCGCCCACCCACACGCCGTAGAGCTGGGCGGTCTTTTCTTCGAGGGTCATCCGGGAGAGCAGGTCCGCGACACGGACGTCCGCGGGCAGGCCGGGGTCACGCCAAGGGGCGGTGGTCATGAAACTCCTGTCGTCGAACGCGTAGGGAGGGCGCTACTTGCCACCGACGCCCATCAGGCCGCCCACCAGGGCCCGCCGCGCCACCAAGTAGACGGCGAAGATCGGGACGCCCGACAGGACGACCGAGGCGAGCAGGGCGGGGACGTTCACGCCGAATTGGCTGACGTAGTTGAACAGGCCGAGGGTGAGGACGCGCGGCCCGTCGGACTGGGTGAAGATCAGCGGGAAGAGGAAGCCGTTCCAGGCCTGGAGCGCGGCGTAGATGACGACCGTGCTGATGCCGCCCTTGGCCAGCGGGATCGTCAGCTGGAACAGCATCCGCAGCGGGGAGGCGCCGTCCAGGGCCATTGCCTCGTACAGCTCCTCCGAGATGTCGCGCAGGGTGCCGGTCAGGATGAGGACGGACACCGGCATCGCGAAGGCTGCCGTGGGCAGGATGACGGCGAGCAGGCTGTCGTAGAGGTTCAGCTTGGCGATCATCAGGTAGAGCGGGACCACGACCGCCTGCGCCGGGATCGCCACGCCCAGCAGGAACAGCCGGAAGGCGGCGCCCGACCACCGGGTGCGGGTGCGTACGGCGACGTAGGCGAGCGGCGTACCCAGGACCAGGACGATGGCCACGACCGCTGCCGCGACGAGCGCCGTGTTGGCCAGGAAGTGGCCGAAGCCGCTGTTCAGAACGGTGTTGTAGTTGTCGAGGGTGGGACGGGTGGGCGGCTGGAGGGCGTTGCGGCCCAGCGCCTCGTCCTGGTGGGTGAGGGAGGCCGAGATCATCGCGTAGATCGGGACGATCACGACCGCCAGCCAGAGCACCGAGCCGAGCCCGGCCAGCGGGTTGACGTGCCTTGGCCAGAAGCGGCGGCGGCGCGGCGCCGGGGCGGACGGCCGGTCGCGACGGGAGGTCTTCACGGGGTGCGGCAGCGTGTCGTGCGCCATGGCGTCACATCCCTTCCCGGACGCTGCGCATGGCGCCGAAGCCGGACAGCCGGACCAGCAGGAGCGACAGCGCGGTCGCCGCCGCCACCAGGAAGGAGGCGATGGCGCTGGCGTAGCCGAAGTCGTAGCTCTTGAAGCCCGCCTCGTACATCAGGTACGGCAGGATCGCGGTGTCCGTGCCGGGGCCGCCCTGGGTGAGGATCAGGACCGTCTCGAAGTAGGTCAGCGAGCCGACCACCATCAGGACGCTGGACGTCGTGACGGTGTGGCGCAGCTGCGGCAGGGTGACGGAGACGAACCGGCGGTAGCGGCCTGCGCCGTCGATCGCCGCCGCCTGGTAGAGCACGGGCGGGATCTGGCGGGCGCCGCCCTGGTAGATCAGCGTGTGGAACGGGATGAACTGCCAGCCACCGACGAAGACGATCGCGAGGAACGCGCCGCTGGAGGAGCCCAGGGTGTCCTTCTGGACAATGCCGAAGTTCGGGTCGAGCAGCGCGTAGAAGAGCAGGGCGATCGCCGTCGAGGAGAGCAGGAACGGCACGAAGAAGACCGCCGACAGGATCGCCCGGTTGCGCTGCCGGCCCGCCGCCCAGACACCCAGCAGCAATGCCACGACGGTCTGGAACGCCCAGCTGACGACGGTCAGCAGAACCGTCAGCCAGAGGGACTGGGTCAGGCGGGGGTCGTCCAGGAGCCGGCGCCAGTTGGCCAGTCCCACCGGCCTCGGGTCGCCGAGGCCGTTCCACTCGGTGAAGGACAGCAGGAAGGCCAGCACCATCGGCGCCACCGCGAAGAACGCGAAGAACAGGACGCCGGGCAGGGCCCAGACGGCGTGCGGCCGGCCGGTGCGGGGGGCCGCGCCGGGAGCGCTCACTTCAGCTCCTTCAGCGCGGACACGAACCGGCTCGGCGTCGACTGGCCGACGAACAGCTTGTTGATCTCTGTGAGCATCGGCGTCTGGACGCCCGGGTCCACCGCCTGGTCCCAGCTCAGCGTGAAGGCGGGCGCCCGCTCGACCATCTCGTACTGGAACGCCGCGAACTCGGGGTTGGGCGCCGATTTCAGCAGCTCGGCCGCGTTGGAAGTGGTCGGGATGTCCCCGTTGGCGACCAGGTCCTTGGCGTACGCCTGCGACGCGCAGTCCTTGAGGAAGGCGATCGCGGCGTCCTTGTTGCGGGTGCGGGCGTTGACCGACCAGTAGTTGGTGGGGTTCCCGACGACGTTGCGCACGTCCCCGGTGCCGCCGTCGAACGCGGGGAACGCCGCCCAGCCGAGGTGCTTCTTGGCGAAGTCCGGGAACTTGCCGAGCTGCGTGGAGTACTCCCAGGACCCCATCAGGTGCATGGCCGCCTTGCCCTGCGCGAAGACCGCCGGGGCGCCGCCGTTGACGTACGACACGGAGTTGAAGCCCTTGCCGAAGGCGCCGGCGTCCACGAGATCGCGGACCGTCTCGGCCGCCTTGAGGACGGACGGGTCGCCCCAGCCGGCGGAGTCGCCGTTCTGGATCCGGGCGAACACCTCGGGGCCGCCGATGCGGTCGACCAGGTACTCCAGCCACATCAGCTCGGGCCAGATGTCGGTGCCGCCCAGCGCGAAGGGGGTGATGCCGGCCTTCTTCAGCTTGGCGTTGGTGTCGAGGAGCTGGTCCCAGGTGGTCGGCGGCTGCAGCTTGTGCTCGGCGAAGACGGCCTTGTTGTAGAAGAGGATCACCGGTTGCATGCCGCGCATCGGTATGCCGTACCGGCGTCCGCCCAGGGCGCCCGCGTCCAGCACCGAAGGCAGGAAGCCGTCCTTGAGGATCGGGTCGCCCTCGATGACGTCGGTCAGGTCGACCAGTTGGCCGGCCTCCTGGTAGGCCTTGATGGAGCCGCCGCCCCAGTTGAAGAAGACGTCAGGGGCGTTGGGCGAGCCCATCGCCGTGCGCAGCTTGGCCGGGTACTCGGAGCCCGGTACCTTCTCCAGCCTGACGGTGCCGCCCGTGTTCTTCGCCGCCTTGGAGGCGTTGAACCGCTCGACGGCCGCCTGCTGCACCTTCGCCGCGTCGTCGCCGTACACCAGGGCGGTGAGCGCGCCGCCCGCGCCGCCGGAGTCACCGCCGGAACCGCAGGCGGTGAGGCCCGTGGTGAGCACGGTGGCGGCACCGGCGCCGAGCATCCAGCGCCTGCTGAACGTACGCCCGCCGTCGGGCGACGTGGTGGACCCCAGGGACCCAGACCCCATGACAGCACGCATCCTCTCGCGACTCTCTTCGTGCGCGGAACGTTGCTCGATGACCGAATGTTTCGGCCAGAAGCTCGAATGTTCCGGGAACGTATGGCGCCGCATGGGGTCCGTCAAGAGGTCGCGCAGGGATACGATCGCCGCCATGACTCCCCCGGAAAGCCCTCAGACCCGGACGGCACGGCGGTCCGCCCAGACCGCGACCCTCGCCGAGATCGCCCGCGAGGCCGGAGTCTCCGCGCCGACTGTTTCGAAGGTGCTCAACGGCCGGGCCGACGTCGCCCCCGCCACCCGCCACCGCGTCGAGGGCCTGCTGCGCGCCCACGGCTACCGGCGGCGCCGGGCCGAGGCGACCCGCTCACCGCTGATCGACCTGGTCTTCCACGAGTTGGACAGCGCCTGGGCCCTGGAGGTCATCCGGGGGGTGGAGAACGTGGCCCGGGAGGCCGGTCTGAGCGTCGTGCTCTCCGAGAGCGCGGGCCGGCTGACGCCCGGGCGGACCTGGGCCGACCAGGTCGCCGCCCGTCGCCCGCACGGCGTGATCCTGGTGCTGAGCGAGCTCGACGAGTCCCAGCGGGCGCTGCTGACCAGCCGTTCCATCCCGTTCGTGGTGATGGATCCGGCGGGCGACCCGGGCACCGACGTGCCCTCGATCGGCGCCACCAACTGGCAGGGCGGCCTCGCCGCGACCCGGTACCTGGTCGAGCTGGGGCACACCCGGATCGGCGCGATCACCGGGCCGTCGCGGATGCTGTGCAGCAGGGCCCGCGTGGACGGCTACCGGGCCGCGCTGGAGACCGCCGGACTGCCGGTCGACCCCTCACTGGTCGTGGCCGGCGACTTCCACCACGACGCCGGCTACCGGCTCGGCCTTCAGCTGCTGCGCCGCCCGGACCGGCCGACCGCCGTCTTCGCGGGCAACGACCTGCAGGCGCTCGGGCTGTACGAGGCGGCGCGTGAGCTGGGGCTGCGGGTGCCGGAGGACGTGAGCGTGGTGGGGTTCGACGACCTGCCGGTGGCGCGCTGGGTGGGGCCGCCGCTGACGACCGTACGGCAGCCGCTGACGGAGATGGCGGAGGCGGCGGCCCGGCTGGTGCTGGACCTGGGGCGCGGGGACGCGGCCGCCGCCACGACGCGGGTGGAGCTGGCCACGAGCCTGGTGGTGCGCAGCAGTACGGCCGCACCGTCGAAACTTTCGGATCACCGAGCGCTGGAGAAGTCTTAGATTTTCCGAAGAAAACAGGGTTCGGGGTCCCCGCTGGTAACAATTCGGACGTACGTTCCTGTCCGTGACGGGACACATAACGGAACACGGCGGGGACGGGGACGAGGGCCCGAGAGGCCGACGGCCGAGGGCGCTGAAGGCCGCGGGGCTGGTGCTCGCGGCCGCGCTGGTGCTCGGGGGCGCCGGGGCGGGCTGGGTCTACTGGCGGCTGAACGACAACATCACGAGCGTCGACATCAACAGCGCCCTGGGCGACGACCGCCCGGCGAAGCCGACGCACGCCCTCCCCTCATCCGCCTCGACACCGCCCCAGGAGGCCCTGAACATCCTGGTGCTGGGCTCGGACTCACGCGGGAGCGCCCGGAACCAGGCCCTCGGGGGCGGAGACAGCGAGGGCGCCCGGTCCGACACGGCGATGGTCGTGCACCTCGGCGCCGGGCGCACCGAGGCCAGCGTGGTAAGCATCCCGCGCGACACCCTGGTCACCCGCCCGTCCTGCCCGCTGGAGTCGGGTGGTGAGTCGGCCGAGGCCCATGGCGTCATGTTCAACAGCGCGTACGAGCTGGGCGGTCCGGTGTGCGCGGTGAAGACCGTCGAGTCGATGACCGACGTCCGTATGGACCACTACATCGAGATCGACTTCGCCGGTTTCGCCCAGCTGGTGGACGCCCTCGGCGGGGTCACCGTCACCACCGGGCAGGACATCGACGACGAGGACAGCCATCTGACCCTGACGGCCGGCACCCATCACCTCGACGGCGAGCAGGCCCTCGCCCTGGCCCGCACCCGGCACGGCATCGGGGACGGCAGCGACCTGGGGCGCATAGGCCTTCAGCACCTGCTCGTGAAGGCGCTGCTGGAGCAGATCGCGTCGACCAGCCTGCTGTCGGACCCGACCCGACTGTACGAGGTCGCCGACGCGGTGACCGGGAGCCTGACGACCGACACCGGTCTGGACTCGCTGTCCGAGCTGGTGGGGTTCGGGGAGAGCCTGCGGGGGCTGCCGGCGGACGCCATGGAGACGGTGATGATGCCGGTCCTCCCGGCGGCCTCGGACCCGAACCGGGTGGTGGCCGACGAGCCGGAGGCGGGGGAGTTGTGGAAGTCGCTGCGGTAGGGCGTGGGCGGGCCCGCGGGCGGGCGGAAGGGGTCGCGGAAAAAGTTCCGAGGAAATTCGGCGAGGGTGTCGATCCGCGCGGACGCCGTTCGACGCATGGGTGAGGAGCCAACACGACTACCGAGGGAGCCACCATGCCCCGTTACCTGTCGCTCGTGCAGATCGACGAGAGGAACGCGCCCGCCGAGGGCCCGAGCCCCGAGCTGATGCGGCGGATGGGGGAACTGATCGAGGAGATGACCAAGGCCGGCGTGCTGCTCGACACCGCCGGGCTGACGCCGTCCGCGCAGGGCACCCGCGTGCGCTACGAGGGCGGTCAGATCTCCGTCACCGACGGGCCGTTCACCGAGACCAAGGAGGTCGTCGGCGGATACGCCCTGGTGCAGGCCAAGGACATGGCCGAGGCGATCGAGTGGACCAAGCGGTTCCTGAAGGTGCACGAGGCGCACTGGACGGTGACCTGCGAGGTGCGCGAGGTCGCCGAGGGCTGAGTCCACCCCGGTCCCGCTTGGCCCGGGGCCGCGCGGGGTGTTCGATGGTGGGCTGTGGAACCACAGCCCACCGCCGCCCCGGGCGGCAGCGCGGACGCAGCCCGGCACACCGTCGGGACCGTCTTCCGCATCGAGTCGCCCCGGATCATCGCCGCCGTCGCCCGGATCGTCCGGGACGTCGGCATCGCCGAGGAACTCGCGCAGGACGCACTGGTCGCGGCGCTGGAGCAGTGGCCGCGGGACGGTGTGCCCGACAACCCCGGCGCCTGGCTCATGACCACCGCCCGGCATCGCGCCGTCGACCTGGTCCGGCGCCGGGAGAACTACGCCCGCAAGCTCCAGGAGATCGGCCGGGACCTGCCGGGCGCGGCCCCGCCGGAGGAGCCCGCCGACCCGGACGGCATCGACGACGACCTGCTGAGGCTGGTCTTCACGGCCTGCCACCCGGTGCTGTCCTCCGAGGCCCGCATCGCCCTCACCCTGCGCCTGCTCGGCGGCCTGACGACACCCGAGATCGCCCGCGCCTTCCTGGTCCCGGAGGCGACGGTCGCCCAGCGCGTCGTCCGCGCCAAGCGCACGCTCGCGAACAGGAACATCGCCTTCGAGGTGCCCTACGGCCCCGACCGCGAGGCGCGTCTGTCCTCCGTCCTGGACGTCATCTACCTGATCTTCAACGAGGGTTACGCGGCCACGGCAGGCGACGATCTCCTGCGGCCCGGCCTGTGCGAGGACGCCCTGCGCCTGGCGCGCGTGCTGTCCGGTCTGATGCCGAAGGAGCCCGAGGTCCACGGCCTGACCGCGCTCCTGGAGTTCCAGGCGTCCCGCACGGCCGCCCGCACCGGCCCGCACGGTGAACCCGTGCTCCTCAAGGACCAGAACCGGCGCCGCTGGAACCGCCTCCTCGTCGCCCGCGGCATCACGGCCCTGACCCGCGCCGGCGCCACCGCCACCGGCGCCCCGGGCCCGTACGCCCTCCAGGCCGCCATCGCCGCGTGCCACGCCCACGCGTACACGTACGAGGAGACCGACTGGCCGCGCATCGCGACGCTGTACGGCCTGCTCGCCGACCGCGCCCCGTCGCCGGTCGTCGAACTCAACCGAGCCGTGGCCGTCTCCATGGCCGAAGGCCCGTCCCGCGCCCTGGAGATGGTCGACGCCCTGTCCGCCGCACCCGCCCTGCGCGACTACCACCTCCTGCCGAGCGTCCGCGGCGACCTGCTGAGCCGGCTGGGCCGCAGGAAGCAGGCCCGCGCGGAGTTCGAGCGCGCGGCGGCCCTGGCCCGCAACGAGCGGGAGCGTGAGCTGCTGCTGCGCCGGGCGGCCGACTGCGGCTGACCGCGGCTGCGGCCGCCTCGGGGGCCGGTCAGTTCGCCGGGTGGCCGATCAGCATCGTCGGGGCCCCCGCGACCCGGGTCAGGAACACCGTCGCGGAGTGGGGGCCCTGCGGCTTCACCTTCCTGCGGAGTTCCTCCGGCTCGACCGCCGAGCCCCGCTTCTTCACGGTCAGGATCCCCACCTCCCGCTCCCGCAACAGGGCCTTCAACTTCTTGACGTTGAAAGGGAGTCGGTCGGTGATCTCGTAGGCGGAGGCGTACGGCGTCGGGTGCGCTTCGTCGGAGGTGACGTACGCGATGGTCTCGTCGACCAGCCCGCCACCGACCTCGGCGGCCACCTCGGCGACCAGATGGGCGCGGACGACGGCGCCGTCGGGCTCGTACAGATAGCGCCCGACCGGGCGTACCGCCGGATTCGGCAGGCCGCGCGAGCGGAGGGTGCGCGGGCCGGGGAGGAGGGTGGCGCGCACCAGGCCGGGCTCGGTGCCGAACCACAGCACCGCCTCCTTCACGTCCCCGCCGTCCGAGATCCACTCCGCCTCGGCGGCGTCGGGCACCGCCTCGTGGGGGATGCCGGGCGCGACCTTGAGGGCGGCGTGCGGGGCGGTCGCGGCCGCCCGGACCGCCCAGGACAGGGGCGGCGAGTAGGCCTCCGGGTCGAAGATCCGGCCCCGCCCGCCGCGGCGCGCCGGGTCCACGAAGACCGCGTCGTACGCCGACACGTCCACCTCGGTGACGTCCGCCTCGCGCACCTCGACGAGCCCGTCCAGGCCCAGCGCCTCGGCGTTCGCCCGCGCGACGGCCGCCGTC
This sequence comes from Streptomyces sp. NPDC086077, assembly GCF_040686175.1. Classification (NCBI taxonomy): domain Bacteria; kingdom Bacillati; phylum Actinomycetota; class Actinomycetes; order Kitasatosporales; family Streptomycetaceae; genus Streptomyces; species Streptomyces sp. NPDC086077. Next base: position 26,218 of record NZ_JBFBJT010000008.1, read on the forward strand.
AGCGGGTCGCGGTCCACGGCGAGGACGCGGATCCCGGCGCGGGCGAGGGCGATCGCGTCCCCGCCGATCCCGCAGCACAGGTCGGCCACGGAGGTCACGCCCAGCTCGACGAAGCGCCGCGCGCGATACGCCGCCACGCTCGCCCGTGTCGACTGCTCGACCCCGTTGGGCGTGAAGTACATGCGCTCCGCGTCCGCCGTCCCGAACTTGGCCACCGCGCGCTGCCGCAACCGCGCCTGGCCGAGCGCCGCCGACACCAGATCGGCCGGATGGTCGCGGCGCAGCCGGGTGGCGACGGCGAGTTCGCGGGCGGGGTCGGTGCCGCGCACCTCGTCGAGGAGGGCCCGGCCTTCGGGTGTGAGGAGAGGGGCGAGGTCGTTCACCGGGACATTGTCGGCCAGTCGGTGGATGGTCCGCCTCCGGCGGCGGTGTCAGCGGGGGTTCGGGGGCGGGGCCTGGGAGGATCCGGCCCCATGGAACTAGTAGTACAAAATGACAAAAAAGGGCCGAATGGCCGCCGGAGGGCCACGACGACCATGGCGGGGGTCGCCGTACTGACCGCAGCCGCCATCGCCTCGGGGTGCACCCGGAGCACCGAGGCGCCGCCGCCCCTCAAGGCGCCTCCGGCCCGCGCCCTGGACGGATACGCCGCCAAACTCCGCGCCGAGCAGGCCGCCCGGGTCGCCGCCGCGAAGCGCTGGGGCCTGAAGGAGACCCCGCTGCGGGCACCGGCACCGCCCGCCCGGAAACCGGAGATCACCACCCGCGACGGCTTCGAGGTGGACGGACACGAGGAGCAGGGGCTTCCGCCGGTCTTCACCACCGTCCCCACCAAGGAGAAGGTCGTCTTCCTCACCATCGACGACGGCGCCGAGAAGGACCCGGCGTTCCTGCGGATGATGAGCGACCTGAAGATCCCGTACACCGCGTTCCTCAGCGACTACCTGGTGAGCGAGGACTACGGCTACTTCCGGAAGATGCAGGCCAGGGGGGTCGGCCTGAACAACCACACCCTCAACCACCCCTACCTGCCCGGCCTGTCCTACGAGGAGCAGAAGCGCGAGATCTGCGGCATGCAGGACGTCATCGAGGAGCGCTACGGCAAACGCCCGCTCCTGTTCCGCCCGCCCTACGGCAACTACAACTCCGACACCCTGCACGCCGCCAAGGACTGCGGCGTCACCCACGTCCCGCTGTGGAACGAGGAGGTCTTCGTGGACCGCTGGGACTACCGCGAGTGGGACCGCGACATCCACCCCGGCGACATCGTCCTCAGCCACTTCCGGGGCACCGACGACTGGGCGGGCGAGATGCCCGACATGATCCGAGTCTTCCTCGACAAGGTCACGGCGAAGGGATACGCGGTGGGCCGCCTGGAGGACTACCTGTGATTCGGCGCGGGTGGACGGCCGGGGCCGCGCTGCTGCTGGCCCTGCTGACCAGCTGCGCCCTGCCCGACGGCCCGCACGGGCGGTCCGTGGAAGCGGGGGCGGCACCCGGCTCCGCGGCCTCGCAGCCCCCGCCCCACCGCCGCTGGGGGCTGTCCGCGCCGCTCTCCCCGCCGCCCTCGCCGCTGCGCCACGTCGCCCGGCCGGTGGACGGACTGGCCCCGGTCCTGGACCGCATCCCGACCTCCCACAAGGTCGTCTTCCTCACCTTCGACGACGGCGCCGAGAAGGACCCGCGCTTCGTCGACATGGTCCGCGAACTGCGCCTGCCGGTCAGCATGTTCCTCACCGACAGCGTCGTCGGCCCCGGCTACGGCCACTTCGCGCGGCTCCGCGCGGTCGGCGCGAGCGTCCAGAACCACACCCTCGACCACGCCGCCCTGCGCGGGCTGCCGTACGCCGGCCAGCGCGCCGAGATCTGCGGCCAGCAGCAGAAGCTCCGCGTCCGCTTCGGCGTCCGCCCGCATCTGTTCCGCCCGCCCTACGGCACGTACGACACGACGACCCGGAAGGCGGCCGTGGACTGCGGCATCAAGGCGATCGTCCTGTGGCGCGCCACGATGAACGCGGCCGACCTCACCTTCATGAAGGGCCCCGTCCGCCTGCGCCCCGGCGACATCGTCTCGGTCCCCTCGACCGAGACGCCCGAGCCCATGCTCCGCGAGCGCACAACCCTCCTGCTCCGGCGGGTCCAGGAGGCGGGGCTGACGGTGGGGCGGCTGGAGGACTACCTCTGAGGTGCGGCACCGGTCGCCACGGCCGACGCGCCGCGGCCAATTGGCACTCCGCTTGACCGAGTGCTAACCGCAGTCATAGTCTCGGCTCTGGCACTCCCCACTGGAGAGTGCCAACACAGCGACGGGCAGGTCCGGCACCCGCGACGACGGATCCACCTGGTCGCCACCTCAGACAGTTAACCCCGTGAGATCTCCGAAGGGGGAGGTCGGATCGTGACGACCACCAGCTCCAAGGTTGCCATCAAGCCGCTCGAGGACCGCATCGTGGTCCAGCCGCTCGACGCCGAGCAGACCACCGCCTCTGGCCTGGTCATTCCGGACACCGCCAAGGAGAAGCCCCAGGAGGGCGTCGTCCTGGCCGTGGGCCCGGGCCGCTTCGAGGACGGCAACCGTCTTCCGCTCGACGTCTCCGTCGGCGACGTCGTTCTCTACAGCAAGTACGGCGGCACCGAGGTGAAGTACAACGGCGAGGAGTACCTCGTCCTCTCGGCTCGCGACGTCCTCGCGATCATCGAGAAGTAGTTCACCCACAGCACACCGTTTGAGCTGCGCCCCTGGCCCCCGCGACCGATAACGAAGCCGGGCGTCCGGGGCGCAGTTCATTTACCGCAGACTTTCCGAGAGGGCTCCCGCTGCCATGGCGAAGATCCTGAAGTTCGACGAGGACGCCCGTCGCGCCCTCGAGCGCGGCGTCAACAAGCTCGCCGACACGGTGAAGGTGACGATCGGCCCCAAGGGCCGCAACGTCGTCATCGACAAGAAGTTCGGCGCCCCCACCATCACCAACGACGGCGTCACCATCGCCCGCGAGGTCGAGGTCGAGGACCCCTACGAGAACCTCGGCGCCCAGCTGGTGAAGGAGGTGGCGACCAAGACCAACGACATCGCGGGTGACGGTACGACCACCGCGACCGTCCTGGCCCAGGCGCTGGTCCGTGAGGGCCTGAAGAACGTCGCCGCCGGCGCCTCCCCGGCCGCCCTGAAGAAGGGCATCGACGCCGCGGTCAAGGCCGTATCCGAGGACCTGCTGGCCTCCGCCCGCCCGATCGACGAGAAGTCCGACATCGCCGCCGTCGCCGCGCTGTCCGCCCAGGACCAGCAGGTCGGCGAGCTGATCGCCGAAGCGATGGACAAGGTCGGCAAGGACGGTGTCATCACCGTCGAGGAGTCCAACACCTTCGGTCTGGAGCTGGACTTCACCGAGGGCATGGCCTTCGACAAGGGCTACCTGTCGCCGTACTTCGTGACGGACCAGGAGCGTATGGAGGCCGTCCTCGACGACCCGTACATCCTCATCCACCAGGGCAAGATCTCCGCGATCGCGGACCTCCTGCCGCTGCTGGAGAAGATCATCCAGAGCAACGCCTCGAAGCCGCTGCTGATCATCGCCGAGGACGTCGAGGGCGAGGCCCTCTCCACCCTCGTCGTGAACAAGATCCGCGGCACCTTCAACGCCACCGCGGTGAAGGCCCCCGGCTTCGGCGACCGCCGCAAGGCGATGCTCCAGGACATGGCGACCCTCACCGGCGCCACGGTCATCTCCGAGGAGGTCGGCCTCAAGCTCGACCAGGTCGGTCTGGACATCCTCGGCAGCGCCCGCCGCGTCACCGTCACCAAGGACGACACCACGATCGTCGACGGTGCCGGCAAGAAGGCGGACGTCGAGGGCCGCATCGCGCAGATCAAGGCCGAGATCGAGGCCACGGACTCCGACTGGGACCGCGAGAAGCTCCAGGAGCGCCTCGCGAAGCTGGCCGGCGGCGTGTGCGTGATCAAGGTCGGCGCCGCGACCGAGGTCGAGCTCAAGGAGAAGAAGCACCGTCTGGAGGACGCCATCTCCGCGACCCGCGCCGCGGTCGAGGAGGGCATCGTCTCCGGTGGTGGCTCCGCGCTCGTCCACGCCGTGAAGGTGCTCGACGACAACCTCGGCAAGGAGGGCGACGAGGCCACCGGTGTCGCCGTCGTTCGCCGCGCCGCCGTCGAGCCGCTGCGCTGGATCGCCGAGAACGCCGGCCTGGAGGGCTACGTCATCGTCTCCAAGGTCGCCGAGCTGGAGAAGGGCAGCGGCTACAACGCCGCCACCGGTGAGTACGGCGACCTGATCAAGTCCGGCGTCATCGACCCGGTCAAGGTCACCCGCTCCGCCCTGGAGAACGCCGCCTCCATCGCCTCCCTGCTGCTGACGACCGAGACCCTGGTCGTCGAGAAGAAGGAAGAGGAGCCGGAGGCCGCGGGCCACGGCCACGGTCACGGTCACGCGCACTGACCTCGGCCACACCTGGCGAGGCCCGGCACCCGATGGGTGCCGGGCCTCGCTGTTTCCCCTCGCGGGTCTGTCAGTACCTCTTCGGCCAGTACCTGCTCGGCGGCCCTAACGCTCCATCTCGTCGAGGGCGCCCAGCTGTTCCATCAGCCCCAGCCGGTCGTACTCCCACCATCCCTCGGCGAGCTTTCCGTCCCCGCCGCACCGGAAGACCGTGGTACCCGTCATCGTGACGGCCTTCCCGGTGGCCGCGATCCCCAGGAACTCGCCCTTGTGCGTGCCCTTCCAGAACCACCGCGCGCACACCCGGTCGCCCTCGGCGATCAGATCCTCGATGCTGAAGGCGAAGTCGAACCCGTCCCGCCAGACCCGCATCTCGCGCCGGACGTGATCCATCCCGATCGTGTCCTCCACGTTCGCAGGATCATGACCGCGGTAGTGCTCCGTCATCACCTCGTCCAGCGGCGGCAGCTGACCGGGCGTCCCCGCCAGGTCGAAGAACCGCCGGACCGTGGCGCTGGACAACTGCTCGTCCCGGATCACGTCCAGATCGGTGAACGTCGGCGTCTCGTCGCACAGGGCGATCATGTCCTGGAAGATCCGGTCGGTCTCCGGGAGGGTCGAGTTCCGCATCGCTTCCTCGTACGACGGAAACTCCACTATCTCGATGAAGTGCGACGCGTCGCCCCGGTCCTTCCCGATCAGGCTGTGCGTCGCGGTCCGCTTGCCCTTGGTCTGCTCGACCCAGGCGTCCATCAGCCGATCCAGCTCCTGGAACCGGGTGGTCTTGCAGTCGATGACCTGTACGAATGTCATGGCCCGCCTCCCGTCCCCCCTGGGTCCCGGTGCACGGCTCCATTGTCCCACCAGCTCCGCCCGGCGCCTGGCCGCCACCGAGGAGCGGCGGCCCCGCGACCACGCCGGAGCGCGGTGACACCGGCTACTGAGGCCCGTACTTCCGTCCCGCCCGCGAGCTGACGCCGCCGAGAAGTCCGCGCGGCGCCACCTTCACCACACCCATGAGGGCCTTGTAGCGGGGGTCCGGGACCGAGAGGGTCTTGCCACGGGCCAGGTCCGCGAGGGCCGAGGCCACCAGCTTGTCCGCGTCGAGCCACATCCAGCCCGGGATGTTGTCCGTGCCCATACCGGCCCGCTCGTGGAACTCGGTGCGGACGAAGCCGGGGCACAGCGCCATCAGCCGTACGCCGGTGCCCGCCAGGTCGCGGGCCGCGCCCTGGGTGAACTGGACGACCCAGGCCTTGGACGCGCCGTAGGTGCCGCGCGGCAGGAAGGCCGCGACCGAGGCGACGTTCACGACGCCGCCGCGGCCCCGCTCCCGCATCGCGTCGGTCGCCGCCGACGTCAGCCGCAGGACGGCCTCGCAGTGCACCTTGAGCATCTTCAGCTCGTCGTCCATGGAGACGTCGAGATAGCGGCCCTTGTTGCCGAAACCGGCGTTGTTGATCAGGAGGTCGACGGGGTTCTTGCGGTCGGCGAGACGGGAGGCGACCGCCTCGATGCCGGCGTCGGTCGCCAGGTCGGCGCCGAGTACCTCGGCCTCGATGCCGTGCCGGTCGTGCAGTTCGGTCGCCTGCTCGCGGAGGCGTTTGGTGTCGCGGGCCACCAGGACGAGGTTGTGCCCGTCCGCCGCCAGCCGCCGCGCGAACGCGGCGCCGATTCCCGCGGTCGATCCCGTAATCAGAGCCGTTGTCATGGGCCAAGGGTAGTGACCCGGGCTGCGCGCCGACGGGCGCCGACAGTGAAGTTTTCGCGGGTTACACCCTCGTGACCTGCGGTCAGGCGTCCTGGGGCGCCGCGTACCCGCTCGCCATGTCCAGCCACTCCGGGTGCAGGGACGCGCCGGCCTCCAGCAGCCGCGGCAGCAGCGTCCGCTCCGTCGTCCCCGCGCGGAACGCCAGCGCGACGCTCACCTCATGGGCCGGCCGGTGCACGATCTCGACCGGGTCGCCCGCACGGATCTCGCCGGGCTCCAGGACGCGCAGATACGCCCCCGGAGCCGCCCGACGCGTGAACCGCCTCACCCATCCCCGTTCATCCAGATGGCCCTGGAAGGTTCGGCAGGGGATCCGCGGCGAGGTGATCTCCAGCAGCACCTCGCGCCCGATCCGCCAGCGCTCGCCGATCAGCGCCCCGGAGACGTCGAGGCCCGACGTCGTGAGGTTCTCGCCGAAGCGGCCGTTGGTCAGGGGGCGTCCCAGCTCGCGCTCCCACGCGTCGAGGTCCTCGCGCGCCATCGCGTACACGGCCTGGTCGTCGCCGCCGTGATGACGGGTGTGGCACACCGCGTCCCCGGCCAGCCCGCTCGCCCCGACGCCCTTCGGGCCGGGTGCCGCCACGCGTACGGGTTCGTCGACCGGGCGCTTGTCGATCCCGGTGATGCCCTGGGGGTGGTCCGTGTAGGTGACGGCCTTGGCGCGGCCCAGGTTCACAGACAGAAGCCTCATGGCGGAACGGTAGGCGACAAGGGCCAAAGCGTCCACGCATTATTCGCCGTGGTACCCAAGACTCGCTTATGCTTGGAGGGTGATCGAGGCTCGTCATCTGCGCGTCCTGCGCGCCGTCGCCGCCACCGGCTCCTTCTCCGCGGCGGGGCGCGAGCTGGGCTGCACACAGCCCGCCGTCAGTCAGCAGATGAAGGCGCTGGAGACCTCCGTGGGCACGCCCCTGCTGGTGCGCACCGGACGGGAGATGCGGCTGACGCAGGCCGGCGAGGCGCTCGTACGGCACGCCGCGGGCATCATCGCCGGGCTCACCGCCGCCGAGGAGGAGGTCGCCGCGATCGCCGGGCTGCGCGCCGGACGGGTCCGGCTGGTGTCCTTCCCCAGCGGCAGCTCGACGCTCGTGCCGACCGCCCTCGCCGCCCTGCGTGCCGCACACCCCGGCACCCGGGTGTCCCTGGAGGAGGCCGAGCCGCCCCAGTCCGTCGACAAGCTGCGGGCCGGCGACTGCGACGTCGCGCTCGCGTTCCGCTACGAGGGTGCGGTGGGCGCCGAGGAATGGGACGACCTGGTCGTACGGCCGCTGCTGAGCGACCGCCTGGTCGCGCTGGTGCCCGAACGGCACCGGCTCGCGCGGTCACGGTCCGTCGCCATCGGTGAACTCGTGGACGAGCCGTGGATCGCGGGCTGCCCGCGCTGCCGCGGCCAGTTGATCGAGGTGTGCGCGGGGGCCGGCTTCACGCCGCGCATCGACTTCGCCACCGACGACTATCCGGCGGTGATCGGCCTGGTGGGCGCGGGGCTGGGGGTGGCGGTACTGCCACAACTGGCGATCGAGTCCGTACGGCCCCGGGGGGCGCGCGCGGTGACGCTGGAACCGGCGGTGCGGCGGGAGATCGTCGCGCTGACGCTGCCCGATCTGGCGCAGGTGCCGGCGGTGCGGGCGACGCTGGATCAGCTGGCGCGGGCGGCGACCCGCTAGCCACGCGCGTCGGAGGTCAGAGACACGCTCGGGCGTGCTCCATCTGGAGAAACGTTCCTTCAGGTGTTCGAAGCGGTGTTGCCGCCCGTCGACGCCGGCACCAGCCGGTGACGGGCCCTACCCATGAGCTCCTCGCGCTCGTCCTCGGTCAGCCCGCCCCACACGCCGTACGGTTCGCGCACCGCAAGGGCGTGTGCCGCGCACTGGGCGCGGACAGGGCACCTCATGCAGACCTCTTTGGCCGAGTTCTCGCGAGCGCTCCGCGCCGCCCCGCGCTCGCCCTCCGGATGGAAGAAGAGCGAACTGTCGACCCCGCGACAGGCAGCGAGGAGCTGCCAGTCCCACAGGTCCGCGTTCGGTCCGGGAAGGCGGGAGAAATCTGCCATTGTGTGACCCCTTGTAGCCGTTCTGAGCGGATACGGTGCCCACGACCGTACATCTACGATCTAAGGAGATGAAAATATGACTCATTGCGAATCTAGCCTCAGACACCAGTAGATGGGAAGAAATGGGTCTAAATGGGGCATGGGTTGTGATGAAAGATTGCGGGTCCCTCGTGCATGTCTGCACCGTGTCCGCGCCCTCACGTAGAGTGCCGAAGATGGCACACGGCCCCGTAACTCTTTCGAGTGACCGTCGTTGAGAGTGCGGAGGCGGTTGAAAACACAAGCGCTCGGGCAGGCGTCCGAGACGGTCGACCGCACAGGTGACGATTTCGTACCAGCCTGGAGGCTCAAGGTGACGCGCATCAGCTGCGGAGGGCGGCCATGACTTCCGTCCTCGTCTGCGACGACTCCCCGCTTGCCCGAGAGGCGCTCCGCCGCGCGGTCGCGACCGTGCCCGGTGTCGAGCGCGTGACGACGGCGGCCAACGGCGAGGAAGTCCTCCGCCGCTGGGGTGCCGACCGCTCGGATCTGATTCTGATGGACGTACGCATGCCCGGACTGGGCGGCGTCGAGACGGTGCGGCGGCTGCTGTCAGCCGACCCCGGTGCGCGCATCATCATGCTCACCGTCGCCGAGGACCTCGACGGAGTGGCCCTCGCGGTCGCCGCCGGCGCTCGCGGGTACCTGCACAAGGACGCCTCGCGGGCGGAGCTGCGTGCCACGGTCACGCAGGCGCTCGCCGACCCGACCTGGCGGCTCGCCCCGCGGCGGCTGCGGTCCGCCGAGATGGGTGCGGCGCCGACGCTCACCGCGCGTGAGATCCAGGTGCTGGAGGGCATGAGCCACGGCCGCTCCAACGCCGAGATCGGCCGCGAGCTGTTCCTCTCCGAGGACACGGTCAAGACCCACGCCCGCCGTCTGTTCAAGAAGCTCGGCGCCTCGGACCGCGCACACGCGGTGGCGCTCGGTTTCCGCTGGGGTCTGGTGCGCTGACGCGTGTCCCGGTGAGCGGGGGCGGCGACGAGCCCCCGCTCGGATGGGGGAGGAGGCGACACGATGGGGGTACCTCCCTGCCGGTCCGGGAACGCCGGCCCGCCGCACGGCGCCGCCCACACCGGGCCCGTGCGGAACCCGCCGGCTTCCGTCCCGCATGCCGGGCGCCCAGGCGCTTGGGTGGTGTGTCGGGTCGGTGCCCGGCGCGCTTCCGGGGCGACGGCCCGCCGGATCCGTACCAGGTGCTCGGACGGGTCACGTGTCCGTGGGGACGACCGACGGGCCACGGATTTCGTCGTGCGGCCGGTGGCATTCCGGCGTACGGGTGATCGCGTCGTCCTGAGTGCTGTCGTACGTGGTCACAGGGGTCGCGCCGAGGGACCGGGGCGGCCCGGATCCCCCGCGGGCGGCAGTCGTGGCGGGGCGTTCCGGAGGACGGACGCTGCTTGTTTCGGCGCGGATGCCGCATCCTTGAGGTGTGGAGTTCCTCGGGGACGAGTCGGTCGAGCGGAAGGGGAGGGCGCAGGGGATGACTTCCGGCGCACCTACTCATAACGCTTCGGTGCACAACAACGGAGGCAGTGCCGCGGACCATCCGGCCGCAAGGCACCATGGACCGATGCGTGACGACGAGGCGGCCACAGCCCCAGGGGCGATCGGTGCGCTCGTCCACCGCGCGGTCGAGGGGGACGAGCAGGCCACGCACGACCTGCTTGCCCATGTGCACCCCTTGGCGCTGCGCTACTGCCGCACCCGGCTCTCCCGCCTTCCGGGGGACGCGCGCCACTTCGTGGAGGACCTGGCCCAGGAGGTCTGCGTCGCCGTCCTGCTCGCGCTGCCGCGCTACCGGGACACCGGACGCCCCTTCGAGGCCTTCGTCTTCGCCATCGCCGCGCACAAGGTCGCCGATCTCCAGCGGGCGGCCATGCGGCACCCCGGCTCGACGGCGGTCCCCTCCGACGAGATGCCCGAGCGGCCGGACGACTCGCTCGGTCCCGAGGAGCGGGCGCTGCTCAGCAGTGACGCCGAGTGGGCCAAGGAACTGCTGGCCAACCTGCCCGAGAACCAGCGCGAGCTGCTTCTGCTGCGCATCGCCGTGGGCCTCACGGCGGAGGAGACCGGTCAGATGTTGGGAATGTCACCAGGCGCGGTCCGGGTGGCCCAGCACCGCGCGCTCAGCAGACTGCGAGCGCTCGCCGAACAGTAGACGGGCCCGGCGGATGAACATGCGCGAGCGGCCTTCCGTACGAACATACGAAGCCCTCAACCGTCCACAACCGTGGAATTTGCCGGCCGTGCTTCCCGTTAGCATGGACATCCGCACCGAGCAAGGCCATTTGGGGAAGGTGTCATGACTGCCAACGTCGACGGAGTGCCCGGAAAATTCGCGACCCTCGGGCTGACCTACGACGACGTGCTGCTGCTGCCGGGCGCGTCCGAGGTGCTGCCCAACGCGGTCGACACCTCGTCCCGCATCTCCCGCAATGTCCGCGTCAACATCCCGCTCCTGTCCGCCGCCATGGACAAGGTCACCGAGTCGCGCATGGCGATCGCGATGGCCCGTCTCGGCGGCGTCGGTGTGCTGCACCGCAACCTGTCCGTCGAGGACCAGGTGAACCAGGTCGACCTGGTGAAGCGATCCGAGTCGGGCATGGTCACCGACCCGATCACGGTGCACCCGGAGGCCACGCTCGCCGAGGCGGACGCGCTGTGCGCCAAGTTCCGCATCAGCGGTGTGCCCGTCACCGACCCGGCCGGCCGGCTGCTGGGCATCGTCACCAACCGCGACATGGCCTTCGAGAGCGACCGCAGCCGTCAGGTGCGTGAGGTCATGACCCCGATGCCGCTGGTCACCGGCAAGGTCGGCATCTCCGGTCAGGACGCCATGGAGCTGCTGCGACGCCACAAGATCGAGAAGCTGCCGCTGGTCGACGACGCGGGCGTCCTCAAGGGCCTGATCACGGTCAAGGACTTCGTCAAGGCGGAGAAGTACCCGAACGCCGCCAAGGACGCCGAGGGCCGCCTGCTCGTCGGCGCCGCCGTGGGTGCCAGCCCCGAGGCGCTGGAGCGCGCCCAGGCGCTTGCCGCGGCCGGTGTGGACTTCCTGGTCGTGGACACCTCCCACGGCCACAGCAGCAACGCCCTGAGCTGGATGTCGAAGATCAAGTCGAGTGTGAACGTCGACGTGATCGGCGGCAACGTCGCCACCCGCGACGGCGCGCAGGCCCTGATCGACGCCGGTGTCGACGGCATCAAGGTGGGCGTGGGCCCCGGTTCGATCTGCACCACGCGCGTGGTGGCGGGCATCGGCGTCCCGCAGGTCACCGCCATCTACGAGGCCTCGCTCGCGGCCCGTCCGGCGGGTATCCCGCTGATCGGCGACGGCGGCCTGCAGTACTCCGGCGACATCGGCAAGGCGCTCGCCGCCGGTGCGGACACGGTGATGCTGGGCAGCCTGCTCGCCGGCTGCGAGGAGTCGCCGGGCGAGCTGCTGTTCATCAACGGCAAGCAGTTCAAGTCGTACCGCGGGATGGGCTCGCTGGGTGCCATGCAGTCCCGCGGCCAGGGCAGGTCGTACTCGAAGGACCGCTACTTCCAGGCCGAGGTGGCCTCCGACGACAAGCTCGTGCCCGAGGGGATCGAGGGCCAGGTGCCCTACCGCGGCCCGCTGGCCAACGTGCTGCACCAGCTCGTCGGCGGTCTGCGCCAGACCATGGGCTACGTGGGCGCCGCCACCATCGAGGAGATGGAGACCAAGGGCCGTTTCGTGCGGATCACCTCCGCCGGCCTGAAGGAGAGCCACCCGCACGACATCCAGATGACGGTCGAGGCGCCGAACTACAGCCGCAAGTAGCGCAGTAGGTGTCGGCCACGCGCGCGCGAGGCCTGCTCAAGGGCGGTCCCGGGGTTCCGGGGCCGCCCTTGGCGTACCCGTCGGGGATACTGGAAGGCGCTGTAACGCATCAGGGAAAGGCCACACACGTGACTGAGATCGAGATCGGGCGCGGCAAGCGCGGCCGCCGGGCGTACGCCTTCGACGACATCGCCGTCGTCCCCAGCCGCCGTACGCGGGACCCGAAGGAGGTCTCGATCGCCTGGCAGATCGACGCCTACCGCTTCGAGCTGCCCTTCCTGGCCGCTCCCATGGATTCGGTCGTCTCACCGGCCACGGCCATCCGCATCGGCGAGCTCGGCGGCCTGGGCGTGCTGAACCTCGAAGGCCTGTGGACGCGGTACGAGGACCCGCAGCCGCTGCTCGACGAGATCACCGAGCTGGACGCCGGCAGCGCGACCCGCCGCCTCCAGGAGATCTACGCCGCGCCGATCAAGGAGGAGCTGATCGGCCGGCGCATCAAGGAGGTGCGCGACTCGGGCGTGGTCACCGCGGCCGCGCTCTCCCCGCAGCGCACGGCGCAGTTCTCGAAGGCCGTCGTGGACGCGGGCGTGGACATCTTCGTCATCCGCGGTACGACGGTGTCGGCGGAGCACGTCTCCGGCTCGCACGAGCCGCTGAACCTGAAGCAGTTCATCTACGAGCTGGACGTGCCGGTGATCGTCGGCGGCTGTGCCACGTACACCGCGGCCCTGCACCTGATGCGTTCCGGCGCGGCCGGCGTGCTGGTCGGCTTCGGCGGCGGCGCCGCGCACACCACGCGCAACGTCCTGGGCATCCAGGTCCCCATGGCCACGGCGGTCGCCGATGTGGCGGCGGCCCGGCGGGACTACATGGACGAGTCCGGCGGCCGCTATGTGCACGTGATCGCGGACGGCGGTGTCGGCTGGTCCGGCGACCTGGCCAAGGCGATCGCCTGCGGCGCCGACTCGGTGATGATGGGCTCCCCGCTCGCCCGCGCGACCGACGGCCCGGGCAAGGGCCACCACTGGGGTATGGAGGCCGTCAACGAGGAACTGCCGCGCGGCAAGAAGGTCGACCTCGGCACGGTCGGCACCCTGGAGGAGATCCTCACCGGCCCGTCGCACACCCCGGACGGCTCGATGAACCTCTTCGGTGCCCTGCGCCGCGCGATGGCCACCACCGGCTACAGCGAGCTCAAGGAGTTCCAGCGCGTCGAGGTGACGGTGGCGGACTCGCAGCACCGCCGGTAGGTCCGCGTGCCGCCGGCAGGCCGCCCTACGCGAAAGGGCCCGTCCACCGCTCGGTGGACGGGCCCTTTCGGTCCGCTCGACTACGCGGCCGCCTTCTTGGCGCCCGAGTACGCGGCGAACGCGCCGATGGCCAGGAACAGGAACGTCATCGCGTCGGCGGACTCCTGCCAGGCCTCCATCAGCAGGTCCATGTGGCCGGTGAACATCTCGGTCGCCGAGACGCCGAGCAGATCGGCGGCGAGGATCGCGGCGCCGACGAGCTGCCCGAGGTAGACGGCACCCAGGGAGAGCACGGCGCTCAGCACGGGCAGCACCGGGTTGGCGCCGCCGACCTTGCCGGCCGCGAAACCGACCACGAAGCCGACGCCGATCGCCGCGAAGCCGATCTCGTACTCAGTGGCGCCGACGACGGCGCCGTAGACCCCGGCACTGACCAGGGCAGCCACGACGGCGGCGAGGACGCCGAGGGCGACGTTGCCCCGCGCGGGCGCGGACGGTGCCGGCGGGACGGGGACCGGCTGCTGGGCGAACGGGTTGCCGTCGGTCGGCTGCGGTGGCACTGACTGGGTCATGACAGAAATCCCCCCACGGGACTGATGAACGATGGGCATCCGCGCACAGGTGTGCGACAGGGACGCCGAAGAGTAACAGGCACCCCCGGCCGCTCCACCAGCGAATTCCTCGCCCACGTGCCGGTCAGAGACGGTGTGCCGCGCCGGTGGGAGTCGTGCCCCGGGTGTCGAGCAGGAGCTGCGCCTTCACCGAAAGGCCCTGCAGGTCGTAGGTGCGGTGGTTCTGGAGCAGGATCGTGAGGTCGGCCTCGGCGGCGGCCTCGTAGAGGGAGTCCACGCGCGGGACCGGGCGGTCCAGGATGCTCCAGGACGGGATGTGCGGGTCGTGGTAGCTGACGGAGGCGCCGAGCTCCATCAGGCGGATCGCGACCTCCTGGGCGGGGGTGGCCTGCTGGTCGGCGAGGTCGGGCTTGTAGGTGACGCCGAGCAGGAGCACGCGCGCGCCGCGGGCCGACTTGCCGTGCTCGTTGAGGAGTGTGGCGGCGCGCTGGACGACGTAGCGGGGCATCCGGCTGTTGACCTGCTGGGCCAGTTCCACCATGCGCAGGCCGCGGCCCGCGCGGCCGGTCAGGTCCTGCGGGACGGCGTGGCCGCCGACGCCGGGGCCGGGACGGAAGGCCTGGAAGCCGAACGGCTTGGTCTCCGCGCAGCGGATGACGTCCCACAGGTCGACGCCCAAGTCGTGGCAGAGGACGGCCATCTCGTTGACCAGGGCGATGTTCACGTGCCGGTAGTTGGTCTCCAGGAGCTGCACGGTCTCGGCCTCGCGGGGGCCCCGCGCGCGGACGACCTTGTCGGTGAGGCGGCCGTAGAAGGCGGCGGCCGACTCGGTGCAGGCGGGGGTGAGGCCGCCGATGACCTTGGGCGTGTTGGCCGGGGCGAAGTCGCGGTTGCCCGGGTCGACGCGGCTGGGCGAGTACGCGAGGTGGAAGTCGCGGCCGGCGCGCAGCTGTGAGCCCTCTTCGAGCACGGGGCGCAGGAATTCCTCCGTCGTGCCCGGGTACACGGGCGATTCCAGGATGACCGTGGTGTGCGGGCGCAGCCGGGCGGCCAGGGTGCGGGCGGCCGCCTCCACCTGGCTCAGGTCCAGTCCGCCGTCCGCGTTCCTGGGGGTCGGAGCGCAGATGACCGCGGTGCGCACCCGGCCGAGCTCGCTCGGGCCCGCGGCGTGCCGGAAGCCCCCCGAGAGCATCCGGCGCAGTTCGGCGGGGCTGAGCGAGCCGGGCTCGGGGCCGGTCTTGTAGCCGACGGTGGGGATGCCGGCGGCGACAGCGGCCTGGGCCAGCGGCAGGCCGAGCGGGCCGAGTCCGATGACGGCGAGGTCTGCGGGCATGGAGTGGGCCGTCCTTCCCAGTAACCGAAGCGGGACAGGTGCGCAAGCCCTGTGGACAGGACGAGCGAGCGCACAGTCAGACTAGGAGTAAATATGACCGTTTTGCGGTATTGCGCTCGGCCGTGTCCGTGCTCGTGTCCGCGTTCTCGCGGCTTCCGGGTGCCGATCTCCGGGCAGGTTGTCCACAGGCTGGAGATGTGTGGTGGCTGAAGTCGGACGACGCGGTCAGACTTTGAGCGTGGGGGATGTGGACCGGGTCTCGCCCGACGGGTGCGGCCGACGCGAGGCGATGAGCGGGAGGCAGCAGTGAGGACAGGGACACTGGGGCCGGCGCAGCGCGCCGAGTCGCTCGCGGCGATGGCCGATCGGGAGCTGGACCTGCTGGTCGTGGGCGGCGGAGTGGTCGGCGCGGGCACCGCGCTGGACGCCGTGACACGCGGCCTGTCCACGGGCCTGGTCGAGGCACGGGACTGGGCTTCGGGCACGTCGAGCCGCTCCAGCAAGCTGATACACGGCGGCCTGCGCTATCTGGAGATGCTCGACTTCTCCCTGGTCCGCGAGGCGCTGAAGGAGCGCGGCCTGCTGCTGGAGCGGCTGGCACCGCATCTGGTGAAGCCGGTGCCCTTCCTCTACCCCTTGCAGCACAAGGGGTGGGAGCGGCTCTACGCGGGCTCGGGCGTCGCGCTCTACGACGGCATGTCGATGGCCCGCGGGCACGGCCGTGGCCTGCCGGTGCACCGGCACCTGAGCCGCAGTCACGCCCTGCGCGTGGCACCCGCGCTGAAGAAGGACGCGCTGGTCGGCGCTCTGCAGTACTACGACGCCCAGATGGACGACGCCCGGTTCGTCGCCACGCTGGTGCGCACCGCCGTGTCGTACGGGGCGAGGGCGGCCAACCGCGCCCGGGTGACGGGCTTCCTGCGCGAGGGCGAGCGGGTGGTCGGGGCCCGCGTGCAGGACGTCGAGGGAGGCGGGGAGTACGAGATCCACGCCAAGCAGATAGTCAACGCGACCGGTGTGTGGACCGACGACACCCAGGCCATGGTGGGGGAGCGGGGACAGTTCCACGTCCGGGCGTCCAAGGGGATCCATCTGGTCGTGCCCAAGGACCGCATCCACTCCAGCACCGGGCTGATCCTGCGCACCGAGAAGTCCGTGCTGTTCGTCATCCCCTGGGGCCGGCACTGGATCATCGGCACCACCGACACCGACTGGGACCTGGACAAGGCCCACCCCGCCGCGTCCAGCGCCGACATCGACTATCTGCTGGAGCATGTGAACTCGGTGCTCGCCGTGCCGCTCACGCGCGACGACGTCGAGGGGGTGTACGCCGGTCTGCGGCCGCTGCTCGCCGGAGAGTCCGACGCCACCAGCAAGCTGTCCCGCGAGCACACCGTCGCGCACCCGGTGCCGGGGCTGGTCGTCGTCGCCGGCGGCAAGTACACGACGTACCGGGTGATGGCCAAGGACGCGGTGGACGAGGCGGTGCACGGCCTGGATCTGCGGGTCGCCGAGTGCGTCACCGAGGACGTACCGCTGATCGGCGCGGAGGGGTACCGGGCGCTGTGGAACGCGCGGGCAAGGATCGCCGCGCGCACCGGCCTGCATGTGGTCCGCGTGGAGCACCTGTTGAACCGGTACGGGTCGATGGCGGAGGAGCTGTTCGACCTCATCGGGGGGAACTCCTCGCTGGGCGAACCGCTCACCGGCGCCGACGACTATCTGCGCGCCGAGGTCGTGTACGCCGCGTCGCACGAGGGTGCGCGGCATCTGGACGACGTGCTGACGCGGCGCACCCGCATCTCCATAGAGACCTTCGACCGGGGTACCCGTTGCGCACGTGAGGCGGCCGAGTTGATGGCGCCGGTGCTCGGCTGGGACAAGGACCAGATCGAGCGCGAGGTCCAGCACTACGAGAAGCGGGTGGAGGCCGAGCGCGAGTCGCAGCGCCAGCCGGACGACCTGACGGCGGACGCGGCGAGGCTCGGGGCGCCCGACATCGTGCCGTTGTAGGAGCGGGGGGCACCCGGGGCGAGAGCCGCTTGTCGGGTGAGGGACAATGGAGGCTCTGTCAGGGCGGGTTGCATGAGGGGACGCATGTCGGAGGCGGAGCGGGCGGGGACATCCCGTCAGGACACTCGTCAGGACAAGAGCGAGCGTCTTCTCGCGGGGCGGTACCGGCTGGGAGACGTACTCGGCCGGGGCGGCATGGGCACGGTGTGGCGCGCCGAGGACGAGACCCTCGGCCGGACGGTCGCGGTGAAGGAACTGCGGTTCCCGACCAACATCGACGAGGACGAGAAGCGCCGGCTCATCACGCGCACGCTGCGCGAGGCCAAGGCCATCGCGCGGATCCGCAACACGAGCGCGGTGACGGTCTTCGACGTGGTCGACGAGGACGACCGGCCCTGGATCGTGATGGAACTGGTCGAGGGCAAGTCCCTGGCCGAGGTCATCCGCGAGGACGGCCTGCTGAAGCCCCGGCGCGCCGCCGAGGTCGGCCTCGCCGTCCTCGACGTGCTGCGTTCCGCGCACCGCGAGGGCATCCTGCACCGCGACGTGAAGCCGTCGAACGTGCTGATCGCCGACGACGGCCGGGTCGTGCTCACCGACTTCGGCATCGCCCAGGTCGAGGGCGACCCGTCCATCACCTCCACCGGCATGCTCGTCGGCGCGCCCTCCTACATCTCCCCGGAGCGCGCCCGCGGCCACAAGCCCGGCCCCGCCGCCGACCTGTGGTCGCTCGGCGGTCTGCTGTACGCGGCGGTCGAGGGCGCCCCGCCGTACGACAAGGGCTCGGCGATCGCGACGCTCACCGCGGTGATGACCGAGCCGCTGGAGGAGCCCAAGCACGCCGGCCCGCTCAAGGACGTCATCTACGGGCTGCTCACCAAGGACCCCGAGAAGCGCATCGACGACGCCGCCGCCCGGGCCATGCTCAAGTCGGTCATCAACGCGCCCGACCCCAAGACGGCCGAGCCGGCGGACGCCACCAAGGTCGTGCCGCTGCCCCCGCAGCCGGACGCCCCCGAGAAGAGCGGGAGTTCGGCACGCGGCGAGGGCAGGGACGGGGCCGACCGGCTGCGCGGGGCGCTGCGATCGGCCCGCAAGGCCGCTGCGGCGACCGGCGCGACGACCGGGGCGCGCGCGGCCACCGGGAAGAGCGCCGGGAACGCGAGCGGTCCGGACGCGGCCGCCGGGCGTACGAGCGCCGGGTCGGCGTCCGACTCCGGCGCGCAGGGCGGCAACGGCACCTCGGGCGGCCGGAGTTCCGGCTGGCCCGTGATGACGCCGCCGGACCTGCCGCCGCGGCCGGTGCCGAGGGCGCCGCTCACCGACGTGGTGCCCCGGCGGACCTTGGTGGTCATCGCCGTGGTCGTGGCGCTCGCCGTGCTCGGTGTGGTGCTGGCCGTCGTGCTCAACGCGGGCGGCGGAGGGTCCGACCGGTCCGGCGCCCGCGGCGACGGGACGGCGACCGAGGCGAGCTCGGGCGCCGACACCAAGTCGGACGACGGCGGCACCCGCACGGACGGCGCGGCGACGGAGTCGGCCGGGGCCACGCCGCGCAACACGCCCGGCGCGAGCGGCGGGGCGGCGGCCGGGGACGGCGGCGACGAGACGGACGACTCCTCGGACGGCAAGGGGTCTTCGGACGGCAAGGGCTCCTCGGACGGCACGGCCGCCGAGTCGACGTACAAGGGCGGGCAGGGCTACTCCATAGGACTGCCCAAGGGCTGGAAGTACGGGTCGTCGGACGCGGCGGGCGACCGGTTCACCGGACCCGACGGGCAGAAGCTGCTGATCGCCTGGACCTCCACGCCCAAGGACGACCCCGTCCAGGACTGGGAGAACCAGGAGCGCTACATGACGCGCTCGCAGTACGACCGGATCCGCATAGCGGAGGTGGACTACCGCGGCTGGAACACGGCCGACTGGGAGTTCACCTACGTCGACGGGGGCACGAAGTACCGGACGATCGACCGCGGGTTCGTCGTCGACGAGCAGCAGGGCTACGCGCTGATGTACACGGCGAAGGCCGCGACATGGGACGGCACGCTGCGTAAGTCCACGTGGCGGACGTTGACCGACTCCTTCCAGCCGAAGGCGTGATCGGGGCCCGGGAACGGGCCGGGCGCATGAGATCTCGTGAGATCTCCCATCCCCTCCGTGCGGGTTGCCTCCGGCACGTATCGTGAGTGG
Source organism: Streptomyces sp. NPDC086077 (assembly GCF_040686175.1). NCBI lineage: Bacteria > Bacillati > Actinomycetota > Actinomycetes > Kitasatosporales > Streptomycetaceae > Streptomyces > Streptomyces sp. NPDC086077. The sequence goes on from NZ_JBFBJT010000008.1 coordinate 45,698, forward strand.
TTGCGAACCGTACGCATCGGGAACGCATCGGGAACGAGACGCCACACGAACGGAATTGACCACCGGGCGGCCGGGGGAGGCAACGTGGACGACTACGCGGGGCGCGTGCTCGCCGACCGCTACCGCCTGCCGCTGCCCCCCTCCGACGAGTACGAACTCACCGAGACGCGGGCCTTCGACACCTACAGCGGACAGGAAGTCCTGGTACGGCAGGTGCCGTTGCCGGAGGTCGTCGAGGCCGAGGTGCTCGACGCGGAGGGACTGCCCGAGGGGTTCACGGCGCGTGACCGCGCGGCCCGGCGGCCACCCGCCCAACGGGGCGGAGCCGTGCGGCGGCCCACGGACCCGGCGGTCCGGCGTGCGGTGGAGGCCGCGCAGGCGGCTGCCGCGATCCCCGATCACCCGCGGCTCGACCAGGTCTTCGACGTGTTCGCCGAGGGCGGGTCGCTGTGGGTGGTGAGCGAGCTGGTGGCCGCGCGGTCGCTGGCCGCGCTGCTCGCCGAACAGCCGCTGACGCCCTATCGGGCGGCCGAGGTCGCCTCCGACGTGCTGACGGCGCTGCGGGTGCTGCACGCGCACGGCTGGGTGCACCGGAACATCACCGCGCGGACGGTACTCGTCTGCGACGACGGACGGGTCATGCTGACCGGCCTGGCGGTGGGTGCGGCGGAGGAGGCGCTGTGCGGGTACGACCCGGTGCCGGCGCCTCTGTACGACGACGGCGGCGGGGGCGACGGCGGCGGGGCCGCCGGAGCTCTGGGAGCGGCCCGGGGGACGTTCGGGGCCGCCGGGGCACCCGAGCTGAACGGGGTCGGCGGACCCGGCGCGGGTGCTCTCGGCGGCGGTGACCCCGAGGCCGCCCGGCGGGCCGCCATCGAGGCCCGGGCGGCCGGAGGGCTGCCGGTGCCCGGCGCGGACGTCGCGGAGGGCGTGGGCGGTTCGGCCGCGCCGGCCCGCAGGGCGCAGGAGTCCGGAGGGGACATCCGCGCGGCGCGGGCCGGGGCGATCGCCGCGTACCGGGCGGGAGCGCGGGCCGCGGCCCGGGTCCAGGAGGCCGAGCAGAGCGGCCGCGCGGCCCTGCCCGGCGCCCGCCCCGCACCCGAGGGCGGCACGGAGCAGCCGCCGTACGCCCGCGGACCCGAGGGCAACCCGCCGGGGCGGATAGCGGACCCGTACGGCGTGCCCCCCACGCCCTGGCACGGCGCGACGCCGCGCAACACCGGTGCCGGAGCCGGGCACCACGGCCAGTCCCAGGCCAACGGTCTCGCCCAGCCGGTGGTGCCGCCGCACGGCACCGGCCTGGCCGGGCCGGGCGTTCCGCCGTACGGCAACGGTGTCGCCCAGCCCGGCGTGCCGCCGCACCACGACGGTCTGGCCCAGCCGGGCGTACCGCCCCAGGGCGACGGCCTCGCGCGGCCGGGCATGCAGCCCCCGGCCCGCGGCAACGGCCTCTCCCACCCCGTCGTACCCGCCCCCGCCCACGAGGTGGCGCCCTCAGCACCCCAGGCCCGTGCCGGCTCTCCCACGGGCACCCGCTGGGACGATCTCGTGGCCGGAACCCCCGCGTCCCGCCGTGGTCCCGCCACCGCGCTGGCCGCGGAGCGGGCGCGGCAGGCGCGGATGGCCGTGGTCGGACCGGTGACCGAGCGGTGGGCGCCGGAGCAGGCCGGGCCGGTGCACGAGAACTGGCAGCTCGCGCCGCCCATCGGCCCGGCGACCGACCTGTGGGCGCTCGGCGCTCTGCTCTTCAGGGCCGTACAGGGGCATGCGCCCTACCCGGAGGAGTCGACGGCCGAGCTGGTGCAGCTGGTGTGTGCCGAGCCGCCCGCCTTCGCCGAGGAGTGCGGGCCGCTGCGCCCCGTCGTGGAGTCGCTGCTGCGTCAGGACCCCACCGAGCGGCTGGACTTCGAGGAGCTGCGCGGCTGGCTGCGTTCGCTGGTGCGGTCCGCGCCCGAGCCGGAGGCCGGGGTGCACGTGGTCGCCGCCCCGCCGCCCGACGCCAGCCGGCTGCCGATCGTGCGCCGCAAGGGCGAGCTGGTGCGCAGACGGCGCGCCGGACTGCCCGCGCGGCACGGGCGGCACAAGCGGGACCGGGAGAAGACGCGTTCGCCGCGCAGCCTGGGACGCACGCTGCTCGTGCTGATACTGCTCGCGCTGGCCGGAGCGATCGCGTACGCCATGCTGTTCATGCCGAAGGCCGGCGAGGGCGCCGGCGGTGCGAGCCCCGACCGGACCGGGGCCGCCGGGCAGGTCGGTGAGGCACCCGAGCCGACACCGGAGGCGAGCAGCGAGCCACGCCCCGACCAGAACTCGCCGGACGACGAACCGAGCGGCACCCAGTCCGACGTCGCCGAGGGCTTCACCCTGCACGACGACCCGGAGGGCTTCCGCGTGGCCGTCGCCGAGGGCTGGCAGCGCGCGCCGAAGAACGGCAGCGGCCAGGTCGTGTACTCCCAGGGCGACTTCGAGCTGATCGTCGTACCGGGCAGGGACGGTTCGGACGAGTACGGCGGCGATCCGATGGCGTACCAGCGGGAGCGGGAGCCCGAGCTGCGGCCGTACCGGGAGTCGAGCTGGGCCACCTCCACCGGTCTGAAGACCATCGAGGTGGGCGGGCGGACGATGGCCGAGGGCCAGTTCACCTGGAGTGACGACGCCGGCCGCGACCTGTTCGTGCGCAACCTCGCGATGCTCCTGGACGGGCGCTACCACGTGCTCCAGGTGCGCGGCCCGGAGGCCGAGCGGGACGAGGTGACCCGGCTCTACGAGCAGGCGGCGGCGACCTATCAGGCCACCGGCTGAACGCATCGGGGCAGTTGGCCCGATGGTTGCTTGTCGTCACCGAAAGCGACAACCGTCACAGTGCGGTTTCCTTGGGCCCCCCGTGGTTCCCCGTTCGCGGGCCTGTCCCTACGCTGAACCTGTCAAGAACATTGCGGGGAAACGTGAATCAGATGCAGGGCCTGCTCATCGGAGGCCGCTACCGGCTCACCGACGCCATCGGCAGCGGCGGCATGGGACGGGTGTGGCGCGCCCATGACGAGGTGCTGCACCGGGCTGTCGCGATCAAGGAGTTGACCGCCGCCCTCTACGTCTCCGACAGCGATCAGGCCGTCATGCTGGCCCGCACCCGGGCAGAGGCGCGAGCGGCCGCGCGGATCAACCACTCGGCCGTCGTCACCGTCCATGACGTGCTCGAACACGACGGCCGGCCGTGGATCGTGATGGAGCTGGTCGAGGGCCGCTCGCTCGCCGACGCGGTCAAGGCGCAGGGCCGGGTCGAGCCGGCGGAGGCCGCCCGGATCGGCATGTGGGTGCTGCGCGCCCTGCGGGCCGCGCACACCGCCGGTGTCCTGCACCGGGACGTCAAGCCCGGCAACGTCCTGCTCGCCGACGACGGCCGCGTCCTGCTCACCGACTTCGGCATCGCGCAGATCGACGGCGACACGACGATCACCCGTACCGGAGAGGTCGTCGGCTCGGTCGACTACCTCGCCCCCGAGCGGGTCCGCGGTCACGACCCGGGACCGGCCTCCGACCTGTGGGCGCTCGGCGCGACGCTGTACACGGCGGTGGAGGGCACCTCGCCGTTCCGCCGCACCTCGCCGCTGTCCACCATGCAGGCCGTCGTCGAGGAGCACCCCGCCGAGCCCCGGTACGCCGGTCCGCTCGGGCCCGTGATCACCGCGCTGCTGCGCAAGGAACCGGCCGCGCGGCCCTCGTCCGCCGAGGCGGAGCGGCTGCTCGCCGAGGTGGCCGACGGGGGCCGCCCGCAGGTGACCGAGGTGCTCGTGCCCCCGGCCGGGCAGCCGGACCTGGGGCCGGTGCGCCAGGAGCCGCGGGAGCACTCCCGGCCGAACCCGCTGGGCCCGCCACCGACCGCCGTGCCGGCCGGGCGGCGTCGCAGGCTGCGCACGCTGGCCCTCGTCGTGGCCACGGCGGCGGTCGTCGGCGGCGCGGGCGCGGTGCTCTTGCAGCAGTGGGACGAGGGCCGCGACCCGGGCGGCGTGTCCTCGTCGGCCGGTTCGTCCGCCACCCCCTCGGAGTCCCCGGACGCCCCGGAGCCCCAGGACTCCGTCCCGGCGACCTGGGTGCGCAAGGACGACCCGGCGGGTTTCAGCCTCTCGCTGCCCAGTGATCGCTGGCAACGGAAGGTCTACGGCGTCGAGGGCGATCTGACGCAGATCGACTACTCGCCGGACGGCGGCACGCACTTCGTGCGCATCGCCATCGACAAGTCACCGGACTTCGACGCCCCCTACGAGCACCAGCTGGACCTGGAGCAGCAGCTTCAGCGGCTGGCCCGGTACGAGCGCGTGACCATGGAGGAGAACATCTACCGGGACCGCGAGGGGTCCCTGTGGGAGTACACGTGGACGGCGCTGGAGACCGACCCCGGCGAGTACGCGGGGCCGCGCCGGGCGATCGAGGAGATGTACCTGACCCGTGACGGGGTCGAGTACGCGATCTACATGTCGGCGCCCGCGGCGGACTGGGAGACGACGCGCGAACAGTTCGACACGCTGCTGCGGGGATGGCGGCCGGTGAAGCCCTCCTGAGCGGCGTGCCGGCCTGACCGGAAAGCGGTGCGAGCCAGGTCGTTGACCGTGCAACGTACCCGCGCGACATGGGCGTTTGTCGGCCATGCCACCCGTTCGGCCCGGAGCGGCGCGCTCCGGCTGGGGCATGATGTGCTCATGGGGAGCGAGGGGTCCGACGAGCGTGTCATCGCGGGCCGTTACCGCCTTCAGGCGACGGTCGGGCGGGGCGGCATGGGCGTGGTCTGGCGCGCCACCGACCAGTTGCTCGGCCGCGAGGTGGCCGTCAAGGAACTCGTCCCGGACGACTCCCCGTCGGCGGCGCGCGCCCGCTCCTCACGCGACCGCACGCTGCGCGAGGCCCGTGCGCTGGCCCAGCTGCGGCACCCGCACATCAGCGTCGTCCACGACGTGGTCGAGGACGACGAACGCCTCTACATCGTGATGGAGTTGATCGACGGCGGCTCCCTCGCCGACCGCATCGCCGCGGACGGTCCGGTCGACGCCCGCGAGGCCGCCCGGATCGGCATCGCCCTGCTCGGCGCGCTGCGCGCGGCACACGAGGCCGGTGTCCTGCACCGCGACCTCAAGCCGGCGAACGTCCTCATCGAGTCCGGCACCGGCCGCGTCGTCCTCACCGACTTCGGCGTCGCCCAGGTGGAGGGCGCCACCACGCTCACCGAGTCGGGGACGTTCGTGGGCTCGCCCGAATACACCGCCCCTGAGCGGATGTCGGGGTCGGGGACGGGCCCGGCCTCCGACCTGTGGTCGCTCGGCGTGCTGCTGTGCACGTCGGTCAGCGGCGAGTCGCCCTTCCACCGCGACTCGCTGGGCGGCCTCCTGCACGCCGTGGTCGCCGCGCCGATCCGGCCGCCCGCGCAGGCCGGTCCGATGCTGCCCGTCGTACTCGGGCTGCTGGAACGCGACCCGGAACGGCGGCTGGACGCGGCGCAGGCCGAGCGGATGCTGCGGGACTTCCTCGAGACGGGCCGTGCGCCGGAACCGGTCCGCTCGCAACGCACCTCACGGGACCGTGTGGTGATCGTGCTGCTGGTCGCGGCGATGGTGGCGGTGTCGGCGGCGGCGCTGTTCGTGAACGGGGGTGCCGGGGACGGCGACGGTCCGCCGGTGAGCCCGACGCCCAGCACGTCCTTGAGTACGTCCGCGTCGCCGTCCGCCAGTGGTTCCAACAGCCCACCGGAATAGCAGATATGCGACGAGCCGGGTCACGGGTCTGTGACCGGTGGCTCCTGGCGGTGGATGCAAAGCCACCTGCCGCGATATGCATGGACGTATGAGCAACGACGGGGGAGCCCACTACGGGGCCGACGAGCCAACGAGTTTCGGTCTGCAACCGCCGGTTCGGCCCGCCGCCGTGCCGCACCCGAACAATCCGTACGCGTCGCCCGCCCAGGCCGCGTCGCCGCAGCAGCGGCCCGCCCAGCAGCCGTCGCAACAGCCCCCGCACCAGGCGCCCGGGCAGCCCGCGCACCAGGCGCCCCACCAGCCGACGCACCAGGCACCGCAGCAGCCCGCCCACCGGCCCGCCCGGGACGACCCCGGCGCCGGGCGGCTGATCGCCGGGCGCTACCGGCTGCTCGCCAAGCTCGGGCACGGCGGCATGGGCACGGTGTGGCGTGCCAAGGACGAGACGGTGGACCGGGAGGTCGCGGTCAAGGAACCCCGCGTTCCGGACCACCTTCCCGAGCGCGAACGTGACAACGCCTTCGAGCGGATGCGCCGCGAGGCCCGCGCCGCGGCCCGGCTCGACCACCCGGCGGTGGTCGACGTGCACGACGTCGCCGTGGTGGACGGCCGGCCGTGGATCGTGATGGAGCTGGTGCGGGGGCGTTCCCTCGGCAACGCTCTCCAGGAGGGCACCCTCTCCGCCCGCGAGGCGGCCAGGATCGGCCTCGAGGTGCTCGGCGCGCTGGAGGCCGCGCACGCCGCCGGCGTCCTGCACCGGGACGTCAAGCCGGACAACGTCCTGCTCGGCCGGTACGACCGCGTCGTCCTCACCGACTTCGGCATCGCGCAGATCGAGGGCGAGACGAACCTGACCGACACCGGCGGCTTCGTCGGCTCGCCCGAGTACATCGCGCCGGAGCGGGTGCTGGGCCAGCGCCCCGGTCCGGCCTCGGACCTCTGGTCGCTGGGCGTCGTGCTGTACGCGGCCACGGAGGGCGTGTCGCCGTTCCGCCGCAGCAACACGCCGGCCACCCTCCAGTCCGTCCTCAACGCCACGCCCGCACCGCCCGCGTCGGCCTCCGGGCCGCTCGCCGAGGTCATCAGCGGCCTGCTCCAGAAGGACCCGGCCCGCCGCCCGAACGCCGCCCAGGTCCGCTCCCTGCTGGAGGCGGCCGCCAACCCGCCCGAGCCGGTGGCCACGCAGGTCGTGACGGTCGGCGGTGACAGTGCGCGCGGGGGCGGTGTCCGGATCGGCCGCGGAACGCTGTTCGGGCTGGGCGCGGCGGTCGTCGCGGCCGCGGTGGCGGCGTACCTGGTGCTCGCCGACCCGTTCGCGGGCCCACTGCCCGACGGCTGGAAGACCAAGGCCGAGAAGGACGTCGCCGCGACCCTCGCGTTCCCCGCCGGCTACGAGCGGAAGGTGCCCGAGGACACCGACGACGGCCACTGGGTGACGTACACGGACCCGAGCGGCAGCATCTGGATCGGGCTGAGCCTCGACAAGAAGTCCGAGGACACGGGCAACTCCATCCAGGGGTCCGCGGGCGCCGAGATGTACGAGGACGACCGCGTCTTCGATGAGAGCGGCAGCTACGACTTCAGCATGCCGGCGGACCCGGTCACCAAGCCGGACGACGCGGTCACGTACCAGGGCAAGGACGCCGCGAAGAACACCGTCACCTACACGACGACCGACAGCCAGAGTCCGCGCCCCCGCGAAATGCAGATCCTCTACTACCAGAACGCCGCCCGCGACATGTACAAGCTCACCATCAGCTATCCCAGCAAGGGCGACTTCACCGAACGCGGCCGCGAGGTGGCTCGGGTGGCGATCGCGAACCTGGATGTCGACAGGCTCTGAACCCACGTCGACAAACACGTGTCCGGCGGGGTAGGCATGGGGCATGAGTGACGGCGGCGAACACCAGCGCGACGGACGTCTGGTCGGCGGGCGCTACCGGTTGCTGGAACGCATCGGCTCCGGCGGCATGGGCACCGTCTGGCGTGCGCGCGACGAACTGGTGGAGCGTGAAGTCGCCGTCAAGCAGCCGCGGTTGCCGGGCGATCCGGAGGACGAGGCCCACCGCCGGGCCGCCCACCGCCTGTACCGCGAGGCCCGCGCCGCCGCCCGCGTCGACCACCGGTCCGCCGTCACCATCCACGACGTGGTGGAGGAGGACGGCATCCCGTGGATCGTCATGGAGTTCATCCAGGGCGAGTCCCTCCACGAGATGCTCCGGCGCGGCCCGATACCGCCCGCCGAGTCCGCCCGCATCGGCCTCGCCGTCCTCGGCGCCCTGCGCGCCGCCCACGCGGTCGGCATCGTGCACCGGGACGTCAAACCCGCCAACGTCCTGCTCGGCAGGCACGGCCGCGTCGTCCTCACCGACTTCGGCATCGCCCATGTCCAGGGCGAGGAATCCCTCACCGTCAGCGGCGAGTTCGTCGGCTCCCTGGAGTTCATCGCCCCGGAACGCATGTCCGGCACCGGCGCGGGCCCGGCCTCCGACCTGTGGTCACTGGGGGTTCTGCTGTTCGCCGCCGTCGAGGGCTGGTCTCCTTTCCGCCGTACGACGCCGGAGTCGACGCTCGCCGCGGTCCTCGCCGCGGATCCACCCGAGCCGAAGCAGGCCGGCCCGCTGGGGCCGCTGCTCGTACGGCTCCTGGCGAAGGACCCCGAGCGGCGCCCGGCGCCCGAGGAGGTCGCCGCGGGGCTGGGCGCGGTGGCGGAGGGCTGGCCGGGGGTTCCCGGCGACGCGGTGACGGTTGCTCAGGAGGCGTCCGCGCTCGAGGGGTTCGCGGACGACGCGGGAACGGTACGGCTGCGGGGGAAGCCTGAGCCCGCGCCGGAGGCTGAGGCGGACGTACCCGAAGGCGACGCGGCGCGACTGCCGCAGAGCGGCCCCACGCCTGCCTCGGGCTCCACCCCGGCGCCGGATGCGGCCCGAGGGACCGCCGGACAGCCCCTCGGGCAGACCCGTCACCCCCTGCGCCGCCCAGTCCCCGCCGTCCTGCTCGGCGTCCTGGTCACCGGCGGCGTCTGGCTCGCGACATCCTCCTTCCGTCCCGACCCCGACGACTCGGAGGCCGCGGAGCGGGCCGCCACCCGCAGCTCCGCCCCGGGCGCCGCCGCACCCCGCAGCTCCGCCCCAGGCGTCGCCGCGACCCGCGGCCCCGCCTGGACCGCGCACCGCGAGAAGGACCTGGCCGCCGTCCTCTCCCTGCCGGACGACTACGAGGAAGCCGCCCGCGAGGGCAGCGCCGACGATCCGCCGCGTCTGGTCGTCTACGACCTCGACAACACCATCCAGGTCCGCCTCACCCGCTGGGACAAGGCACCCGGCTCCCCGATGACCCTGGCGCGCGCGGCGCACACCACCTGGGACAGTTATGACGGCGACGCCCGCACGCAGTACACCCGCACGACCTTCGGCGGCCGGGAAGCCGTCCTCGCCGACACCACCTACAACATGGCCGAGGACCCCTCCCGCGTCATGCAGCTGATGATCCTCGCCGACGGCGGCCGCATGTACGAGTTGCGCGTCGACATGCCCAAGGGCACGCCCGACGAGAAGAAGGGCACGTCGGTGTTCAAGGGCGCTCGCGGCCGACTGGAGATCGAGGCAGGTCAGGGCTCGCCAACGCCCTGATCAGGGCGTTTGTTGCCAGTGATCACTGGCGGCATGTGTGTACTCGGTGAATCCCTATTACCGACGGGTACACAAAGCCTTCGCCGCGGCATACCCTGCGGCTCATGACGGACTCGCAGGCCCTGGAGCAGGCCACGCACACGACCGGCACCAACCCTCTCGCCCCCTCGCCCGAGGGCGCCCGCACCGCCGCGGACGTGGTCACCCCCGAGCTGATCGCCCAGCTCACCCGGGGCGTGGCAGGTTCCGGCCGGACAGCCAACCACTCGCCGTTCACCGGCGAGAAGTTGGCCGACCTGCCCGAGTCCACGCCGGAGGACGTCCGACACGCGTTCGCCGCGGCCCGATCCGCACAGGCCGTGTGGGCGCGGACGCCGGTACGGCGGCGTGCGGCCGTCCTGCTCCGCTTCCACGACCTGGTGCTGGAGCGCCAGGCCGAGGTCCTGGACCTGATCCAGCTGGAGACCGGCAAGGCCCGGCTGCACGCCCACGAGGAGGTGCAGGCCGTGGCCGTCGCGGCCCGGCACTACGGCCGGAAGGCCCCCGCCTATCTGAAGCCCAGGCGGCACACGGGCGCCATCCCGACCCTCACCAAGGTCACCGAACTGCGCCACCCGCGTGGCGTGGTCGGCCAGATCGCTCCCTGGAACTACCCGCTGGAGCTGTCCGTCGGCGACGCACTGCCGGCCTTCGTCGCGGGCAACGCGGTGGTGATGAAGCCGGACACGGAGACCTGCCTCACCGCGCTCTGGGCCCGCGACCTGCTCGTCGAGGCCGGGCTGCCCGCCGAGGTCTTCCAGGTCGTCCTCGGCGAGGGCCCGGTCGTCGGTCCCGAGGTCGTCAAGCACGCCGACTACGTCTCCTTCACCGGCTCCACCCGCACCGGCCGCGAGGTCGCGCAGGGCGCCGCCGCCCGTCTGGTCGGCGTCTCCCTCGAACTGGGCGGCAAGAACGCCATGGTGGTGCTGGAGGACGCGGACGTGGAGAAGGCCGCGGCCGGCGCCGTGCGCGCGTGTTTCTCCTCCGCCGGGCAACTGTGCATCTCCATCGAGCGGTTGTACGTCCACGCGTCGGTGGCCGACGCCTTCCTGGAGCGCTTCGCCGCCCGCACGAAGGCCATGCGGCTCGGCAGCTCCCTCGCCTACGGCGCCGACATGGGCTCCCTGGTGGGCGAACGCCAGCTGGAGACCGTCAGGCGGCATGTGGAGGAGGCGGTGGCCAAGGGCGCGAAGCTCGTCGCGGGGGGCACCGCCCGCCCGGACATCGGCCCGTACTTCTACGAGCCGACCATCCTCGACGGCGTCGAGCCGCCGATGGCCGTCTGCACCGAGGAGACCTTCGGCCCGGTCGTCTCCCTCTACCGCTTCACCTCCGAAGACGAGGCGGTCGAGCACGCCAACTCCACGCCGTACGGCCTGAACTCCTCGGTCTGGACGCAGGACGCCCGCCGCGGCCGCGAGGTCGCCGCCCGGCTGCGCACGGGCACGGTCAACATCAACGAGGGCTACGCGCCGGCCTACGGCAGCGTCCAGTCCCCCATGGGCGGCATGAAGGACTCAGGCCTGGGCCGCCGCCACGGCTCCGAGGGCATCCTCAAGTACACCGAGGCCCAGACGATCGCCCACCAGCGCCTGCTGCCGATGGCCCCGTCGATGGGCATGGACGACGAGAAGTACGCGGCGTTCATGAGCCGCAGCCTGCGGGTGATGAAGTCGCTCAGGTTCCGCTGACGCCCCCCCCAGGCCCCGCACGCACACTCAATGAGGAGAACACGTGCCACAGGACGCCTATGACTACGACGTCATCGTCGTGGGCTCCGGCTTCGGCGGTTCCGTCACCGCCCTGCGCCTCACGGAGAAGGGCTACCGGGTCGCCGTCCTGGAAGCCGGCCGCCGTTTCACCCGAGCCACCCTCCCCAAGGACTCCTGGGACCTGAAGAACTACCTCTGGGCCCCCAAGCTCGGCATGTACGGTCTCCAGCGCATCCACCTGCTCGGCAACGTCATGGTGCTGGCCGGCGCGGGCGTGGGCGGTGGCTCGCTCAACTACGCCAACACGCTCTACGTCCCGCCGAAGCCCTTCTTCGAGGACCCTCAGTGGGGCCACATCACCGACTGGCAGGAGGAGCTGGCGCCGTACTACGACCAGGCCCAGCGCATGCTCGGCGTCCGGCTGAACCCGACGACGACCCCCTCCGACGTCCATCTGAAGGCCGCCGCGCAGCGGATGGGCGTCGGCGACTCCTTCCACATGGCACCGGTCGGCGTCTTCTTCGGCGACGGCAAGGACGCCGACGGCAAGGCCACGGCGCGCCCCGGCGAGGAGGTGGCCGACCCCTACTTCGGTGGCGCGGGTCCGGCCCGCCGCGCCTGTGCAGAATGCGGCGAGTGCATGACCGGCTGCCGCCACGGCGCGAAGAACACCCTCAACGAGAACTACCTCTACCTCGCCGAGAAGGCCGGCGCGGTCGTCCATCCCATGACCACGGTGGTCTCCGTCACCGACGACTCGCAGGGCGGGTACGCCGTCGCCACGCTGCCCACCGGCAACCGCGGGAAGGGCGGCGGCCGCACCTTCCGCGCCCAGCGTGTGGTCCTGGCCGCCGGCACCTACGGCACCCAGACCCTGCTGCACCGCATGAAGGCCGGCGGCCAGCTGCCGTACCTCTCTGACCGGCTGGGCGAACTGACCCGCACCAACTCCGAGGCCCTGGTCGGCGCCCAGACCACCAACCGCCGCTACCGCAAGGTCACCGGCGAGCGGAAGGTCGACTTCACCCGCGGCGTCGCCATCACGTCCTCCATCCACCCGGACGCCAACACCCATATCGAGCCGGTCCGTTACGGCAAGGGCTCCAACGCGATGGGCGGCATGGCGATCCTCCAGATCCCGTACGCGGAGGGCTCGTCCCGCGCCGTGGCGTTCCTGCGCAACGCCGCCCGCCACCCCCTCCAGATGCTCCGCTCCCTGAACAACCACCGCTGGTCGGAGCGGACCATCATCGGCCTGGTGATGCAGTCGCTGGACAACTCGCTGACGACGTACCTGAAACCGGGCGGCGTCGGCAAGGGCCTGCTGACCGCCAAGCAGGGGCACGGCGCCCCCAACCCCAAACAGATCAAGGCCGCTTCGCAGGGCGCCTCGGCGATCGCCGCCGAGATCAACGGCTTCGCCGGCAGCAACGTGGGTGAACTGATGGGCACCCCGCTCACCGCGCACTTCCTCGGCGGCTGCCCGATCGGCGACTCCCGCGAGACCGGCGTGATCGACCCCTACCACCGGCTGTACGGCCACCCGGGCATCTCCGTCGTCGACGGCGCGGCCGTCACCGCGAACCTGGGCGTCAACCCGTCCCTCACCATCACGGCGCAGGCCGAGCGCGCGATGTCGTACTGGCCCAACAAGGGCGAGGCCGACCCGCGCCCACGGCAGGGAGCGGCGTACGAGCGCCTGAAGCCGGTCGAGCCGCAGTCCCCGGCGGTCCCCGCGGAGGCGTTCGGCGCGCTGCGGCTGCCGTTCCTGGGGATGCCGACGGTGCCGCCCAAGAAGTAGGCCACGGGAAGAGGCCACAGGAAGGCACCAGCGGAGGGCGAAAGAAGAGAGAGGGACCTGCGCCCCCCTCCGAGCGCAGCTCCCTCTCTCTTTGTCCTTGCTTCAGGCGTGCTTACGCCTGCGCACCGGCCTTCTTGCGCCGGACGACGAACACCGCACCCGCACCGGCGACGACGGCGACCCCGCCGACCAGGCCGATCATCGGCAGCGCGGAGCTGGAACCGGTGTCGGCCAGGCTGCCCGTGGCGTCCACGTCGTTGACCTCGTCCAGGTCGCTCATCCCGCCCTGCGGCTTGGCGTCCGGCGGGTCACCGGCGTCCGAGCCCGCGGCGAGGATGTCGAAGAAGTAGACCCAGCCGTTCGGGTCGTCGGCCATCCAGCAGCCCTCGGCGTCCGAGTACTGCGCGAAGCCGCCGGTCAGACCGATGGCGTCGGGCACCTTGCCGCTGACGCTCAGGCGCAGCGGGTACGAGGTGGACTGGCCCGCGCCGAGGCTGAACGCGGGGAAGGTCCCGCCCTCGCCGGCCGTGTCCGCCAGCGTGTTCCAGCCGCCCTTGGCCTTGTCGAAGACCTGGACGGTGATCTCGCCCGAGTAGTCCTCCTCGTCCCAGCCGAGCGCTGCGACGCCGATCAGCGGCTTGATGTTCTTGATCTGCTCGTCGCCGTCGTTGGAGACGTCGAAGGAGAACTCGGTCCAGCCGCTGCCGGCCACGATCCGCTCGGGCAGACCGGACAGACCGCTGGTCAGGTCCTCGCTGAGGCCGACGGACTCCTCGTCCGCGTTCTCGCAGAGATCCTCCTCGGGCGCGGAGCTGCTCGGGGAAGGGCTCACGGACGTGGTGGCCGAGGGCGAGCTGGAGCCGGTCGGCTCGGTGGTGGCGGTCGCGGAGGCGCTGCCCGTCGCGGTCGGGTCCGTGGTGGCCGACTCGCTGGTGCCCCCGGAAGGCGTACCCGGGTCGCTCGCGGTGGGCGACTGGGTGTCGGACGGGGACGGCGAGACGGACGCCGTCTCGGTGGCGGACTCCGAAACGCCGGGGCTCGGGGAGTCCGTCGCGTACGCCCCCGGCGCCGCGAGCAGAGTCATGGGGGCTATCGCGGCCGCCGCGGCGGCGGCTGCCAGGGCACGGCGAAGCTTCATGAAGACCTACCTGCTGAGTCGGAAGGGCTCCGCGTATGGGGGTACGGGTGTGGCCCTGGGTTCTTGCAGGTTTGATCACTGGAGCCGGTGAATGGTTGTCCACGCTTCACACAGAATTTATGTGAGCTGGATCACTTGGTTTGGGTGGGGAGACCCGGGGCAGCCGGTGGGACGGGTGAGTGGGCACGAGAAGGGCCCCGCGGGGCGGAGCCGCGGGGCCCTTCCTGCGTCAGCACCGGCGTCAGGGCAGCGCCGGTGCCTGGGAGGCGGCGCCGGGGGGTCGCGCCGCCTGCCTCCGGATGGTCTCGACCTCTGGTACGTCTCACTTCGGGCAGTTCCGCCGGCCGGCCCCGGGCGTCCCCGGAGCCGACCGTTCTCTTGGGTGACCGGGCTGCTGTCCCCTGCCGTCCGGTCACTTTCTGGAGCGAGGTCCCACGACGCACGTCACGATCCGTACGTCTCATCGCCCCAGCGAGCCACGCGTGGTTCTTTCGGGCCCGCCCCTGGCTGGCACGGACATCGGGACCAACGAAGCCTGGCGGGCGGCGGTCACGCGCCGTACGGGTGAGAAGGGGTGCGAACTCAGATGCGATCCCTGGACAGTTCGAACCTCGACGCGCCCTCCGTACGGTTGGAACCTCAGATGCGGCCACGGCAGAGTTCGAGCAGGGTCATGGCGAGGGCGGTGCCCGGCTTGCCGAGCTCCTGCCGGTAGCGGCCGAGCACCTCCATCTCCCGGGAGAGGTTCACGCGCCGGCCACCGGAGGTGATGCGGGCCTCCTGGATCACGGCCGAGACGGCCATCCGTTCCTGGATCAGCCCGATGATCCGGTCGTCGAGCGCGTCGATGCGTTCCCGCGCGCCGCTGATCACCTCGGCGGCCTCGTCGGTACGGGCGCCGGTCCTGTCACCTGCGGCGGCGGCGGTGGTGGAGGTCATGATCGGGGCTCCTGTCGGGTAAGGCCCCGGAACGGACAAGTCTCCTGGAACGCCGAACGCCCCGGACCTTGTCGGCCCGGGGCGCCTGGGAAGTCGCTTGTCAGTAGCTCAAGCAGCACGACCATGGCAGCCGGCGGGCCGGTTGCCATAGGTAAAGCGGAAGGTCGGGTGCGAGCGCATGCCGCCAGTATGCCGCGGCCCTCGGCGGCCGCCAATTCGGTTCGGATCCTGAGACGGCGGTCACGTGTGGCAGCGCCGTTAGAATCGGAGGTACAGCCCTTTTCGAGCCGCCGGAAGGCAACCCGTGTCATCAGCGACCCCCGCCGCCCCCGACACCGTCCTGGTCGTCGACTTCGGTGCGCAGTACGCCCAGCTCATCGCCCGACGCGTCCGCGAGGCCCGGGTCTACAGCGAGATCGTGCCGAGCACCATGCCGGTCAAGGACATGCTCGCCAAGAACCCGGCGGCGATCGTCCTGTCCGGCGGCCCCTCGTCGGTGTACGAGGAGGGCGCCCCGCGTCTGGACCGCGAGATCTTCGAGGCCGGCGTCCCGGTCTTCGGCATGTGCTACGGCTTCCAGCTGATGGCGCAGAGCCTCGGCGGCACCGTCGACAACACCGGCGCCCGTGAGTACGGCCGCACGGACCTGCACGTCTCCCGGTCGTCCTCCACCCTCTTCGAGGGCACCCCGGCCGAGCAGGCCGTGTGGATGTCGCACGGCGACGCCTGCTCCGCCGCCCCCGAGGGCTTCTCCGTCACGGCCTCCACGGACGTCGTCCCGGTCGCCGCGTTCGAGAACGACGAGAAGAAGCTCTACGGCGTCCAGTACCACCCCGAGGTCATGCACTCCACGCACGGCCAGCAGGTCCTGGAGCACTTCCTCTACCGCGGCGCCGGCCTCAGCCCGTCCTGGACCACCGGCAACGTGATCGAGGAGCAGGTCGAGGCGATCCGCGCGCAGGTCGGCGACAAGCGCGCCATCTGCGGCCTGTCCGGCGGCGTGGACTCCGCGGTCGCCGCCGCCCTCGTCCAGAAGGCCATCGGCTCACAGCTGACCTGCGTGTACGTCGACCACGGCCTGATGCGCAAGGGCGAGACCGAGCAGGTCGAGAAGGACTTCGTCGCGGCCACCGGCGTGCAGCTGAAGGTCGTCGACGCCGAGGAGCGCTTCCTGAACGCGCTCAAGGGTGTCTCCGACCCGGAGGAGAAGCGGAAGATCATCGGCCGTGAGTTCATCCGCGTCTTCGAGCAGGCGCAGGCCGAGATCATCGCCGACGCGGGTCCCGCGGTGGAGTTCCTGGTCCAGGGCACGCTCTACCCCGACGTGGTCGAGTCCGGCGGCGGCACCGGCACCGCCAACATCAAGTCCCACCACAACGTCGGCGGCCTCCCCGAGGACCTCGAGTTCCAGCTGATCGAGCCGCTGCGCAAGCTGTTCAAGGACGAGGTCCGGATGGTCGGCCAGGAGCTGGGCCTGCCGGAGGAGATCGTCCAGCGCCAGCCCTTCCCGGGACCCGGGCTGGGTATCCGTATCGTCGGCGAGGTGACGAAGGAGCGGCTCGACCTGCTCCGCGACGCCGACGCCATCGCCCGCGAGGAGCTGACGGCGGCCGGCCTCGACCGTGACATCTGGCAGTGCCCGGTGGTGCTGCTCGCGGACGTCCGCTCGGTCGGCGTCCAGGGCGACGGCCGGACGTACGGCCACCCGATCGTGCTCCGCCCGGTCTCCTCCGAGGACGCCATGACGGCCGACTGGTCGCGCCTGCCCTACGACGTCCTCGGCCGGATCTCCACCCGGATCACCAACGAGGTGCGGGACGTCAACCGGGTCGTGCTCGACGTGACGTCGAAGCCGCCGGGGACGATCGAGTGGGAGTAGTGGGCCCTACGTGCGCTTGATCGTGCGCAGGGGGGCGCCGGGCTTCCAGACCTGGACGACCAGGTACTTGTCGTCCTCGACGTAGGTCCGTACGACCTCCGTCAGCTCGGTGCGGAAGAGGTGGAACGGCTCCGGCGGTTCCACCTCTTCGTGGTACCGGGCCTTCGTCGCGTCGTCCTCGACCTCGACGGCCCGCCCGGCGATCCGTACATCGCCGCCGCCCATCGACGTGCCCTCTCCGGGGTTCGCCTGGAGCGCGAAGCGCGGGTCGCGGCGCAGGTCGAGGGCCTTGAGCGAGTCCGGCATCATGCCGAGCCACAGCTCACCGCCGAGAAACCGGACCTCGATGCCCGTGGTGCGCGGTGAGCCGTCCTTGCGCAGGGTCGCGAGGACGTGGTGGGTGTAGGAGCCGAAGCGTTCCTCGACGGTCTGCGCGAGATCGGGTTCGGCGGTGCTGAAGGATGCCCAGTTCGCTGCCATACGAGGAGTCTGGCGCCGATACCCGACATCCTCTGTCGGGTATGTGCCGCACCGGAGTGTCGCTGATCCCACCGAAGGCCTGTTCTCCTGCGCTGACCGCGGGTAACTTCCGCTCCGTACCGGAACCCAGCGCCGGAGGACCCATGTCCGCGCCCACCCCGCCCCAGCCCCTGCCCACCGACCGGCTGCAGTTCGCCATGCCGCCGAGGTACGAATCGGTCGACGACGAGCGCCGGCACCGCAAGGAACGGCTCGCGGGAGCGCTGCGCATCTTCGGGCGGTACGGCTTGGAGGACGGCGTCTCCGGGCACATCACGGCCCGCGACCCCGAGTACTCGAACTGCTTCTGGGTCAATCCGTTCGGCATGCCCTTCCGCCACGTCACCGTCAGCGACCTCGTGCTGGCCAACCAGGACGGGCAGGTCGTGGAGGGCCGTTACCACGTGAACCAGGCCGCCTTCACCGTGCACGCCCAGGTGCACGACGCCCGCCCCGACGTCGTCGCCGTCGCCCACTGCCACTCCGTGCACGGCCGCGCCCTGTCCGCGCTCGGCGACCTGCTCGACCCGATCACCCAGGAGAGCTGCGCCTTCTACGAGGACCACGCGCTCTACGACGCCTACAGCGGCGTCTCCGTCGACGCGGAGGAGGGCCGCCGGATCGCCGCCGCGCTCGGCTCCCGCAAGGCCCTCGTCCTGCGCAACCACGGCCTGCTGACCGTCGGCGACTCGGTGGACGCGGCGGCCTGGTGGTTCGTTTCCATGGAGCGCTCCTGCCAGGTGCAGCTGACCGCGAAGGCCGCGGGCCGCCCGATCCTGATCGACCACAAACAGGCGGTGGCGACCCGGGAGCAGCTCGGCGGCGACCTGGTCGCGTGGATCAACTACCAGCCGCTGTGGCAGGACATCACGCGCAGGGAACCCGACCTGCTGTCCTAGAAGGCGCCGCTGTCGGGAAATTCTCGCAGCCGGGTCAACACGGCGACCGTCCGTTCACCCGGGCCGACCAGAGCCGACCCGACCTGCCGGACGCGAACCGGGTGTCGTAGGGCACAATTCGCTGACATCGCCGGGGAGTTGCACGGGCCGCCGGGAGCGGCCCCGACTCACCGACGAGCGGGGCGGACGAGTGTGGCACGGGGATTCGCGGAAGGCGGGCGTCGGGCGTGGCGGTGCAGGAGGCGAGGCAGAGCGCACAAGCGCGCACGGGCGCGTTGGGTAGCGCTCACGACGGTGGCTGCACCTGCGGGGACTGTCCGCACGGGGCACGTGCCGGACACCGGCGGGCGGTGGCCGCGTTCCTGCTGAAGCGCGACGAGTTCGCGGCCGGGCAGAATCTGCCCGCGGCCGTGGCCCACTCGGCGTCGGCCTCCCGCCAGTGGGTCTCCGACGAACTGACCCAGTCCGCGGCGGCGGTCGCCGAACGCGCCCGCGCCGAGGGCGAGGCCTGGCTGTCCCGCCTGTGGCGCCGCACGACGGGCGTGATCTGGGCGCTCGTCCTGCTGTTGCTGCTCGCGCAGTCGCTGACGGCGATCGGCGCGGGCTGGACGACGGCCCGCACGGCCGGACTGCTCGCGGCGGTACTGGTCGCGGTCGCCCTGACGGCGGCGTCCTTCTTCCACCGGGCCCGGGGTGGCGTCCTGGCCCCCATCGTGGGTGAGGACAACCGTCTGTCGACCTCCCGTGCCGTCGCCGCGATGTGGGTGCTGTTCGTCGCTTACGCCGTGCTCGTGCTGGCGGGGCAGCTCGCCGCCGCCTCCTCGCCCGGCGCACGCGACGAGCTGATCGGCGGCCTCGAAATCGCCCGGGGCGCCGGGGTGGTGACGGTCCTCGCCGTGGCCTGCGGGATCGCCGTGCTGGTCCGGCGGGTGGTCGGGCTGCGCGTCCTCGGGCAACGGCTCCAGAAGGTACGCGCGGACCGGCCGAGGGCTGCCGACCTGCTGACGGACGACTCGGGTCGGGGCACCTTCGCCGACATCCAGTACGTCGTCATCAGCGCCGTCGCCCTGGTGTTCGCGGCGGTACGGCTGGCCCGCCGCCCCGACCAGCTGCCCGACCTGCCGTGGGGGCTGGCGGTGGTGGTCCTGGTGTCGGCCGCCACCTACCTCGCCGGCAAGTACGCCGAGGGCGGGCGCCCCGTCGTCCTCTCCGTCGTCCGCGCCCGGGAGGCCGGTGACCTGGACGCGCCCATCCGCACCGGCGAGGACATCGAGATCCGCGGCGCGGGCTTCGTCCCCCCGGGCGCCGGCACCGCCGACCGGCTCTCCCGCATGGTCGTCCGTATCGGCCCCGTCCACGTCCACGTCCCGCTGGTCCCGATCACCGGCGGCTTCAGCAACCCGACGGACGCCCTCCTGACCGTGCCGGTACCGGCCGAGGTGGAACCGGGCCGGGTGGAGGTGCGGGTGGTCACGGCGGCCGGCGTGGAGACGAACGCGTACGTCATCGACGTGACGGAGTAGTGGGGTCGCGGGAGCCGCGGGGTCGCGGGAGCCGCGGGGTGGCGGGCTTGCGGGCGCCGCGACTCGAACGAAGCGCCGAGCGTTACGAAATCGGGCCTGTTCGTACCTGAGCGGGTTCTGCCTTTCATACGTATGGTCATTTGAGGGCCACGGCACGGCGTCCGAGAGGCGGCTACGCATCGATGACTCACAGTATTCGTACCGATACCCGAAGTGCCCCCTACGACGGCGGTCGCGGCGACTGGCGCGACACGGCCACCCGCTACGCTCTCCTCCCCCTTCGCGTCTTCCTCGGCATCACCTTCATCTACGCCGGGCTCGACAAACTCACCGACAGCGCGTTCCTCCAGGCAGCCGGCTCGGGCTCGATCGGCGACACGATGCGCACCGTCCGGGACTCCTCGGCCATCCCGGCCCTGGTCGACCTCGCCCTGGAGAACCCCGTCGCCTTCGGCTACGCCATCGCGGCCGGCGAACTCGCCGTCGGCATCGGCACCCTCCTGGGTCTGCTCTCCCGCCTCGCCGCCTTCGGGGGCGCGCTGATCTCCCTCAGCCTCTGGCTCACCGTGAGCTGGGCCTCCGACCCGTACTACTACGGCAACGATCTCCCGTACATGTTTTGCTGGGTGCCGCTGGTGCTGGCCGGAGCGCCTTACTGGTCACTGGATGCCCTGATCAGGCGCCGACGGCGGGGACGGGACGTGGCGGGGGCCTGGCGGTAAGTCAGCGCTGCTCCTGGTCGGACAGGTGCCGGTACAGAGTTGCTCTGGACACTCCCAGAGTCTTGGCTATGGCGCTGACGCTCTCGCCCTTGGCTTTCCTCGCCTTGGCCGCGGCGAGGAGATCATCAGTGATGACCGTGGGTCGTCCTCCGGTGCGCCCCTGCGTCTTGGCCGCTTCCAGTCCGGCCTTGGTCCTGTCCTTGATGAGGGAGCGCTCGAACTCCGCCATGGCGGCGATGATCTGGAAGAAGAGACGGCCGTCGGCGGAGGTCGTGTCCACGGCGCTGAGAGCCCCCGTCAGTACCTTGAAGCCGATGCCACGGCCCCTAAGGCCGTCCACGATGCTCACAAGGTCGATGAGGGACCTGCCAAGCCTGTCGAGCTTCCAGACGACGACGGTGTCACCCTCTCTCAGGTAGTCGAGCACGGCTGCCAGCTCAGGGCGATCGGTGTTCTTGCCGGATGCCTTGTCTTCGAAGATCCGGGAGCATCCCGCCTCGGTGAGTGCATCCCTCTGAAGCTGTGCTTCCTGGTCGTCGGTTGAGACTCGGGCGTAGCCGATGAGGTGGCCGGTGGTAGTTGTCGTCACATGCCCAACGTCTCACAACTCGTCTCAAAACTACAAGTCATCCGAAGTGATTGTGAGACGGGTTTTGGACACCCCTGTGGGGCTCCTGGGGTCTTGTTGGGTGCCGTCTCGTAAACCAAGGTTTCTGAGACACGACCTGCGGCATGCACTCGGGGGTAATGAGGATGGGTGTCCCTGGCGTGGACCGCAGGGGCAGGTTCCTTCGACGCTGTACGGGTTTCAGGACTTACCGCGCTTCGTGCACCGTGTGCACTGGCAGGGAGGCCAAGCCAGGGTGATGAGGGGCTGAAGATCGTCCGCCGTGGACACGCTTCGCTCGGGCGCCCAGGTCTTACCTGAGTCGCGGGAGACGCGCATGGTCATCAAGGGGCGGTCGTCGAAGAGTCCAACCGCCTTCTCAGAGCTCATGAGTTGTGCGCCTCGGAGTGGTGCTGGCGCAGCTCGACGTTCGCATCAGATACGGCGCTGTGGTCGCCTCTCGACCGGGAATTCCTCCGACGTACGCAGATGTCGAGACAGGCGCTGCATCCTGGAACCGCTCTTGGCTCTGGCGGCAGTTCGGTGAGCCCGTAGCCCTGAGGTTGCTGTGTGCTCGCCATCAGTCCTCCCCGGTTTCGTGACCCATTCATGGTCCACCAGTTGGCGAGCAACGCCGATCAATATTCCCTTTCCTGACTAAAGATCATCGATAGTGCTCTGCGCACTGCTCAAGCAACTCTCTTGCTTCGCCGCCGAATAGAGCGTGACGCTCGAACGAGGTAAAGACGGCAAGGTACTCAGAGATGTCGCGGGGATCACGAAAGATCATGCGGCCAGTGAAGTTCTCGACCGTGGCCATCCGGTCGTCATAGACGGTGAAGGTGTTCATCGGTCCTCGTGGTATCACCGTCCCTATCGGGATAACTCCCATGCGGATGTTGGGAAGGTGGGAGACTGATGTGAGACGGTCAATCTGAACTGCCAGGGCGGAGTGAGGGATGACTGCCCACCTGATTGCCTGTTCCGTGAGGAGAAATGTGAACGTCTTCGTCGTGTCGAAGAGAACGGCCTGACGCTCCAGTTTCCTCGTGATGGTCTTGGAAGGGTCGCCCGGCGTGTGGCTCAGGCTGGCGCGGATGTATTCCGGTGTCGCCAACAGTCCTGTGACCATCGCCGGCAGAAAGTACCGCAGCTCCGTCGCTTCAGACTCCAGTGAGGCCAACTCCGTCTGACGCTTCTCCATTCCCCTGCGCCAGGAAGAGCGCTTGTCCTGCCACTCGGTGTTGGCGATTCGAGCAAGGGCGGTAACCTCTGTAACCAACTCAGGGGGAGCGTCCAGGGCTCGAAGGATCCGTTCGACGTCGACCAGCTTCGGCGTCTTCTTGCCAGTTTCGAACTTGCTGATCTGACTCTGGGACATGCTGCAGCGCCTTGCGAGCCGATCTCCCGTGAGACCGGCTCGCTTACGCAACTCGCGCAGCTTTTCTGCCAGATCATTTTTCGACTGCCCTAGCTGCTCAGGATCGAACGTCACTCGTCACTCGGCTTCTTTCACGTACTCGAAGAACGGTACGGAGTGGGCCAGAGCTATGCGCTTCCACTCCAGATACGGAGTGACGTCTCCATTGAACAGTTCACGGTTGATCTGTGTCCCGTCCGGTCGGAAGTTGAGGTGCACCACATGTGTCTCGTCGAACATCCACCAGTCGGTTCCCGAGAGCGGCAGACCGTAGTCATCGTGTGTGACATCCAGGATGCGGATATCCTCCCCGGCTTGGATGTTCCCGGGGATTCCCCAAGCGAATTGGTATCGCTGATAGTCCGTCAACGGTTGTCGTACGATTCGTACTCGCCCGATACTCCGTCCCGATGCCACGTAGTCGTGTACGCGCTCATGCCAGCGTGAGTTGTGGTCGGTGGGCTTGGGCTCCCCCCGAAGGAACCGAGCAACGTTCTCGGTCTCCTTGGGCATGGTGTACGTGGGCTGAGCCTCGAACCGCCAGGCGTCACGCTGGAAGGCGTCGAACGTCCTGCGCCACTCATCACCATCCAAGAGCACGTACGGCCTCCCTGAGCACTGCTTCGGGGATCTCCACAAGGGCCTCACCCTCGGGCGGCTGGAAGGCGCTGGACACGTCCCCCTGGACCACGATGGAGCCACTTGCCGTGCGGTAGACGTTCGGGCAGTCGTCGTCATCGCAGTTGGGTCCGTCGAACTTGCCGGTGAGACGGGTCAGTTCCTCACGTGCCATGGTGCCCCCCTCGTCTGTGACCCCTGTTGGGGCTCTTGCTGATCGACGCTACGTAGGCTGTTGTTCCTCGTCCATGCTGGAACCGAACTATTCCCGATGCGGAATAAAAGATCTTTGACCACGCTGCCCCTCGTCCTGTGCGGTCCCCTGAGGGGCGCTGTCGGCCGCGTGCGGTGTGACCCTGCTCTCAGCTGTTCAAGCTGTTGTCCCGGAACCAGGCAAAGGACGCGTACATTATTTATGTGGGGGGTTGTATATACCCCCCACGAACAGAGCCTCTAGGAGTCACTAGTACTAGAGGGCCTCCCCCTCAAGAGGGAGGCCCTCTGAGTCAGTGAATAGTGAATGGCTCACTTCTGTTTCCTAGGTCCACCTCTCCACCGAAGTCGGTGGTGTTGGAGACTCCCTTGGTGAGGGGATGCAGCCGGATGCTGATCCCTGCCTTCAGCAGGTGACGCGTCCTCTCGGCTTCATTGTCTTTGTTCCTCTCCCACATGTGGCGGAAGGTCTCCCCGGTGTCCCGGTACTCGTACCTGTCAGGCTTGTCTCCTTCGGCGGCCAGGGAGTCGTGTTCTTCGTAGAGAGCAGCAATCTCTTCTTCTGTGGCCTTCTTTGCGAATCCCGATGAGTTCTTTCCGCCAGGGCGGATGGATCTCTGGAGTTCTGTTACGTACTCTTCGATCTCCTGGAGCCTCTGAGAGTTGTTCGAGCCTTTGACATAGTGGCGCTCATGCATAGGGAAGTCCCCGATGGTTCCGAGGATCATCGTCTCGACAAGCTCCTCCACCTTCTCGGCCCGGAAGGCGTACCCCTTGCCGCAGGAATCCCGATTTGCTGACTTATTGCATCGGTACACGGGCTTGCCTTGCTGTCTCTCCGGGTTGAAGAGGTACAGGTTTTTGCCGCATCCGCCGCAGCGCACCACTCCGCGATAGGCAGTCGTGTTCTTGGTGGAGCGACGGGCGGCACCAGGACGTCCGTTCATCTCATCCTGGAGCTTCGCCCATTCATCGTCTGTGAGAATGGGGTCCGCCATCCGGATCTTCCCCTCGGAAGTGAGGATGGCTTGTGATACCCCGTACTTCTTTCCGGGAACCTTCACTTCCTCGCACTTCCAGCCGAGGATGGTTTCTGACCTCAGAATGTTGGTGATGGTACGGCTCCGCCATACGGGCATAGATGTACCGTTCTTTTTTCGGCGGTCCGACATCCTCTCGCCCGCAGGGGAGAGAATCCCCCTGGTGTTGAAGTCGTTGCAGATGGTTGAGTAAGGTTCTCCGTCCTCGACTACTCGCTTGTACATCTCCCGAATTACTTGCCTTTGATTTTCCCGAACTCGAAGCCTCATTGCGCCGTCGGTGTCACGGAAGGACTCGTAGCCGTAGGGAGGGTTGCCCTTAGCCCAGACGTTCTTTGACTTGGCGTAGCTCTGGAACGACTTGACTCGCATGGAAATGTTCTGGGCTTCGGTCTCGGCGATGGCCGCGAACAGGTCGATGATGACGTGCCGGAAAGGGCCGACCATGTCGAGCACAGGTTCCTTGACCGAAACCAAGGCCTTACCGCCGTGTGCGGTCGCCCACTTGATCATGTCTTGCATGTCGACGACCTTGCGGACGAATCTGTCCATCTTCCAGAACAGCAACAGGTCGAATTCTGGAGCCCGATTGTTCAGCCACTCCCCGAGTTCCGGTCTCTCGAAGGGATGTGACTTGGTGGCGGAGATGTGAGCGTCTCTGGCTACTCCCACCACCTGCCACCCGAGATGCTGCCTCTCGTTCACGTAGGCCGTGCAGTCCTGGAGCTGTCGTTCCAATGAGGTGGACGCGTCGGTCTCGTTGCTGATCCTGAGGGCGATCAGTACACGCACAGGCTTCATGGATGGTGACCCTACAACAGCGGTACGCAAGTGACCTCGTCTATCTGATGGCCTGGATCCCCCTCGTCCTCGCCGGTGCGTCGATCCTCTCCGTGGACGCGGCGTTGCGATCCCGGCGGCGGGAGCGGGCAGGCGGGTATCGCTAGCGCGGCCGCCATCCGGGTCGCCTGCCGGGTCGCCGGCGGGGTTGATGTCCCTAGCGCCCGACCGGGGATGGCCGCCGCTGGTTTGGCCGGCCCCGTGCCGGTCGGGCACCCTCGGCGGGGCCTCTCAGCGTGACGTGCTCGCCCATGTCTCTCCGCGGTTCGCGCGGCCGCCCGCACGGCGGCGTATGCCCCGGCCCACCATCCCGGCCACGGCGGCCAGGCACAGGCCGCCCGCCATCAGGGGGATCACCACGAACCATGGTGTCTCCCAGGCGCCCCCCGCGTCACCGGCATACAGGGCACCTGCCGCGGTGACGACCACTCCCGCCACCAGCCTGCCCGGCTGGAACTCATGACGCGGCACGGCTCACCTCCACCTGACCGACGCCCACCTTGAGGTCGAGATCGACCGTGCCGGCGTTCCTGGTGCCCGCCGCCGGAGCGAGCGTCACCTCCCGGTACTTGCCCGGCTCCACGTCCACGTCCTTCTTCTGCTCGCCCGGCAACTGGATGTCACCCACCCCCACGTCGATGTTCGCCTTCACCGTCACGTCCGGCGGCACGATCACCCGCAGCCGGCCCACGCCCACCTCGGCGTCCAGGGACACCGTCTGACCCTTGGCCGGGTTCAGCCGAGTCAGGTCCAGGGTGCCGACGCCGGTGCCCAGGTCGTATCTCGGCGCGACGTCGGCCACCGCGGCCGGCCGCCAGGTCGTGCGCATCCACTCCGTCCCGATGTCCTTGGGCAGCGCCGCCGCCGCGGCCAGCAGCCCCGCCGTGAGGATGGCCAGGAAGATCGACCCGGCTCCCGTACGGCCCAGGAACGAACTGACGGCGATGCCCAGCCCGATGACGACGAGGGCGCAGGCCAGGCCTGTCTGCAGACTCGTCCCCAACGGCTGCTCCTGCCAGGTCACGCGCGTGCCGATGGCTCCCGCCAGCAGCGCGAACAGGAAGACCCAGCCGCCTATCCAGCGCGGGCCGCGCTGCCTGGACGGTGCGGTGCGCGGGGTGAGGGGGGTCTGGGGGCCGGTGTCCGGACCGAAGCTGATGTTGACCGCCGCCGCGATGTCGCTGTCGGCGGACTCGCTGGGGCCCCACAGATAGCCGGTGCCGCCGACGTGCGTACCGTCCTTGACGATCGGGTCCCGCCACCAGGAGGGGTATGCGGTGGGGGCCGGCGGTGCCATCGCCTCCGGCGGGGCGTCCGCGACGGCCTGCGCCGCCAGCGGGTCGGGATCGGGGGCGCCCCGGCGCTGCGACCAGTAACCGGCGCCCGCGAGAAGGAGGGAGAGGATGACGGCGAAGGTCAGCACGCCGCCGTTCTTCAGCATCGCCAGGAAGACCCCGCAGCCGACCAGCGCGAACAGCACGGCGGCGAGGGCCTGTCCGTCGACCCGGCCGGTCAGGAGCTTGCGGACCTCGTTCTCGTCCTTGTCGTCGTACGGGACGAAGAGCCAGGCGAAACCGTAGAAGAGGAGACCGATACCGCCGGTCGCGGAGAGCACGGCGAGGGTGATCCGGAAGATCACCGGGTCCATGTCGCACTGCCGCCCCAGTCCGGCGCACACGCCGGCGATCATCTTGTGCCGCCGGTCCCGCCGGAACTTGTGCGGGGGCTCCAGTGGCCTGCGACCGCCGGGCGCTCCGGGCACGCCGGAGTCCCCGAGCGCGCCGGGCCCGCCGGGCATTCCGGAATCGCCGGGTACGCCTGAGCCTCCGGGTGCTCCGGACGTGCCAGCACGGCCGGGCGTGCCGGCATCGCCGGGCCCGCCGGATTCGCCGAGCACGCCGGGACCACCGGGGAGACCGGGACCACCGGGTACGCCTGGATTGCCGGGCACTCCGGGATCGCCGGGCATGCCAGCACCGCCGGGCTGGCCGGAATCTGGCGCGCCAGCGTCGCCGGACTCGCCGAGCACGCCCGGGCCTCGGGGCCTGCCGGTCTCGTCGTCCGCGTTCGTGCCGCCCTTCCCGGTCGCGCCCGCGCCCTCGTGCGCGCGCGGATCCTCACCCGCGGCCGTCGCGGCCGCGGCGTCGGACGCGGTGCCCGCGCCGGGCACGGCATCCGCGGCGTGCTGGTGATCAGTCATGAGTCCATGGTGACGGGCGAGCCGCCGCCGCGGGAGTCGGTATGACCCTGGCCGGACCCTGATATCGCCCCTGAGTCGAGGCGGGGAGGCGTTCGACCGGCCCGCGGTTCGAAGATCAGGGGAGTCTCGGGGGCCGACCCTGATGCTCCGGCCCGCCGGTCATGTGACCATCAATGGCATGCCGGAAGCCGCAACCGCAGCAGCGCCTCTCGACGAACCGCGGCCGCCGCGCAAGCTCTACCGCAGCAGTGACGGACGCTGGCTCGGTGGCGTGGCGCGGGGGCTCGCCGGGCATCTCGGCCTGCCCGTCATCTGGGTGCGCCTGGTGTTCGTCGGCCTGTTCACGGCCGACGGCCTCGGCGCGCTGCTGTACGCCGCCTTCTGGTTCTTCGTGCCGCTGGGCGTCGGCGGCGTCGAGGCGCAGAAGCCGCCGTCGCTGGTCGCCGCCGAGACCTCTCCCGACGGCCGTAAGAAGCTCGTGGCCCGCAGACCGGACAAGGGCCAGATCGTCGCCCTGCTCCTCATGGTCGTCGTGGCCATGGTCTTCGTCGGCAATGTGAACCTGGGCGGCGGCGCCCAGGCCTACCTCCTGCCGGCCGTGCTGGTCGGCGCCGGTGTCGCCCTGGTATGGCGCCAGGCGGACAACGCCCGCCGGGCCCGCTGGGTCGAGGTCGGCCGCCGCAAGCGCACCCTCGGCCTGCTGCGCGCGGTCGCCGGCGTCCTGCTGGTCACGGCCGGTGTCACGGGCGTCTTCGTGCTCCAGGGCTCCGCGGCCCACCTCGGCTCGGTGCTTCAGGCGGCCCTCGCGGTGCTGGTCGGGATAACGCTTCTCGCCGGGCCGTACCTGGTCCGTATGACCCAGGACCTCTCCGAGGAGCGTCTGATGCGCATCCGCGCCCAGGAGCGCGCGGAGGTCGCCGCCCACGTCCACGACTCGGTGCTGCACACCCTGACGCTGATACAGCGCAACGCGGAGAACCCCGGCGAGGTGCGCCGCCTGGCCCGAGCCCAGGAGCGCGACCTGCGCACCTGGCTCTACAAACCGGAGGGCACCGGCAAGGACGAGGTCGACGAGCCGACCACCCTCGCCGACGCGGTGCGGCGCAACGCCGCGGAGATCGAGGACAAGCACGGCGTCCCCATAGAGGTCGTCGTGGTCGGCGACTGCCCGCTCGACGAGAGGATCGGCGCACAAATGCAGGCCGCGCGCGAGGCCATGGTGAACGCCGCCAAGTACGGTGGCGACGGCGGCGCCGTGCAGGTCTTCGCCGAGGTCGAGGGAAAGACGGTCTTCGTGTCCGTCCGGGACCGCGGTCCAGGCTTCGACCTCGACTCGATACCCGCCGACCGCATGGGCGTCAGAGAATCGATCATCGGCCGCATGGAGCGCAACGGCGGTACGGCCCGGCTGCGGGCGGTGCCGGACGGTGGCACGGAGGTCGAGCTGGAGATGGAGAGGGCGGAGAAGACGTCATGAGCGACCCGACCGAGGCGAACGGAACGGCGGGAGCGGAGGAGTCGGCCGAGCCCGCACAGACGCCGGGCGGCGGTGTGGGAGGGCGGCACGTGCGCGTGGTGCTCGTCGACGACCACCGGATGTTCCGCACGGGCGTGCAGGCCGAGATCGGCCGGACCGACGAGACCGGCGTCGAGGTCGTCGGCGAGGCCGCGGACGTCGACCAGGCGGTCACGGTCATCACCGCGACCCGCCCCGAGGTCGTCCTCCTCGACGTGCACCTGCCGGGCGGCGGCGGCGTCGAAGTGCTGCGCCGCTGCGCTCCGTTGATGGCCGACCCCGAGCAGCCGGTCCGTTTCCTGGCCTTGTCCGTCTCGGACGCGGCCGAGGACGTGATCGGCGTGATCCGCGGCGGCGCACGGGGATACGTCACGAAGACGATCACCGGCACGGACCTGGTCGACTCGGTCTTCCGGGTCCAGGAGGGCGACGCGGTCTTCTCACCGCGTCTCGCCGGCTTCGTCCTCGACGCCTTCGCCTCCACCGACGCCCCGCCTGTCGACGAGGACCTGGACCGACTCACCCAGCGTGAGCGGGAGGTCCTGCGGCTCATCGCCCGCGGCTACGCCTACAAGGAGATCGCCAAGCAGCTGTACATCTCGGTGAAGACCGTCGAGTCCCACGTCTCGGCGGTGCTGCGCAAGCTCCAGCTCTCCAACCGGCACGAGCTGACCCGCTGGGCGACGGCCCGTCGGCTGGTGTGACGAGCGCGCGTCACACGACCCTGGTCGCCCCGGCGAACGGCATCTGGTCGATCGGCGCCAGCCGCACCGGGGCCGAGGGGTTGGGCGCGTGGATCATCTGGCCGTTGCCGACGTAGAGGCCGACGTGGCTGATGCCGGAGTAGAAGAACACCAGGTCACCGGGGGCAAGTTCGGAGCGCGAGACGCGGCGGCCGGCGTCGATCTGGGCGTAGGTGGTGCGGGGCAGGGCCACCCCGGCGGAGCGGTACGCCGCCTGCATGAGGCCCGAGCAGTCGAAGGCGTCGGGGCCGGTGGCGCCCCAGACGTAGGGGCTGCCGAGCTTCTGGTAGGCGTACGAGACGGCCGCGGCGGCACGGGAGTTGGGCGCCGCCGCGGTGGCGGAGCCCGGGGCCTGGAGGGCGTCCCGGCCGGCCGTCGAGGCGCGCGAGGCGCGGTCCGTGCCGTCGCCCTGCGCGAATCGCGCCCGCTCCTCGGCCGTCAGCCGGGACAGTAACTGCCGCGCCTCGTCCAGCTTGCCGGTGACGGTCTTCTTGTGCCGGTTGAGCTCGGCCTGCCGGGACTGGAGCGAGGCCAGTTCGACGCGGGTGGCGCCGCGCAGTTGCTCGATCTCCCGCAGCTGCCGGCGGACGCGTGTGACGGCGGCCGCTTGCCGGTCGCCGGCGCGTTCGGCGAAGGCGGCGCCGTCGAGATACCGGTCGGGGTCGTCGGAGAGCGCCAGTTGCAGCGCGGGGTCCAGGCCGCCGTCCCGGTACTGGGCGGCCGCGTAAGAACCGAGGGCGTCGCGGGCGGAGTTGAGCCGGTCCTCCTTGCGGGCCGCCTCGTCCTGGAGGCTGCCCAGCCGCTTCTGTGCCGCCCGGGTCTCCTCCCGCACGCCGTTGTACTTCTCGGTGGCGACCTCCGCCTCCTGGTACAGCTTGTCCACCTTGGCCTTGACCTGCGCCGGCGTCAGCTGCGGCTCGGCGTGGCCGGTCCCGTCGAGGCCCGTGGCGGTCGCCGCGCCCGCGAGGGCGATCGTCGCCGCCGTGCGGGCCCTGGTGCCGTGGGCCGAGCGTGGTCGGGGCTTGCGGTGCGCTGCCACGTGGACTGCACGTCCTTTCGTACGACTCGGGCGACCGCCGGTCCGTACGGCCACCGGGTGGACGTACGACCGCTCCGGGGCGGCTGACGCGTCCGGCGGCGCCCCGCGCAGGGGATGCGGGGCACCGCCGGACCTTCTCGGCGGTGGTGCCCGGCTGCCGCCCCCGGCCAGGGCGGCGGTGGGGAGCCGGTCACCTGGTGGAGGACGCTAAGCCCGGGCGTGTCGGTACGGTGACGTCTTGTGCGGAAGTGACGCGAGGGAAACAGCGGGTGACCGTATGTGATCGAGCTCGCGATTCGCGGCCGTCGCCTTCACGCAGTGCGATGACCGATGCGGCGATTCCGGGGCGGGAGGAGGCGCGAGGGTGCTATGGCGCATATATGCAGTCGCCCTGTGTGCCATGGGCGGCCCGGTGTCGGGCGGCCCTGAACTGCCTGATTAGGCTCCGGCCCCATGGACGTACTCATCCACCTCTTCGTCGGCCTGCACATCATCGGCATCGCCTCCCTCCTCGGTGGTTTCCTCACCCAGATGAAGGCGATGGGCCAGGGCACCGCGCGATTCGTCCCGGCGATGCTGCACGGCGCACTGACCATGCTGGTCACCGGCGTGATCCTGGTCGGCCTCAACCAGGCGGACGACCAGCCCGTCAACAACATCAAGATCGGCGTGAAACTGGCGCTGCTGATCGTGATCCTCGGCCTCGTCTACGTGAAACGGGACGACGAGAAGGTGGACAAGGGCATGTTCGCTCTGGTGGGGCTACTGACCACGGCGAACGTCTTCATCGCCGTGCTCTGGACCTGACGCACCGCCCCACGCGCGCGTGCCACGGAAACCGCCGCACGCGCGCGTGCCCTTCGATCGCCTCTCCGGCCGCCTCGCGGCGCCCTTGTCAGGCCGGGCGGACGACGCTGTGGATGGAGGACTCGCCGTCGTAGTAGACGGACTCCTCGCGGACGTACGCGCCGGGCTTCGGGGCGTGGATCATCATGCCGTTGCCGATGTACAGGCCGACGTGGGTGATGTCGTCGTAGAAGAAGACCAGGTCGCCCGGCCGGGCGGCGGCGACGGAGACCGTCGTCCCGGCGTCGACCTGGTCGTAGGTGGTGCGCGGGAGGGTGACGCCGGCGGCCTTCCAGGCGGCCTGGGTGAGGCCGGAGCAGTCGTAGGACTCGGGGCCGGTGGCACCCCAGACGTACGGCTTGCCGATCTGGGCGCGGGCGAAGGCGAGCGCCTTCTCCGCCTTGGTGCCGTACCCGGAGTCCGACGCGGAGTCTCCGGAGCCGGACTCGTCGCCCGTGCCTGCCGAGGTATCGGCGTTCGAGGACTCCCGCTCGCGCTGCGCCGCCTCCTGACGCCGCTGCTCCTGCTGCCGGGCGAGCTCGGCGGCCTTGCGCTCGGCCTCCTCCTGCTTCTTCTTCTCGATCGCCGCGAGGCGGGCCTTCTCCTCGGCGGTCAGAGCCGACAGCAGTGCCCGCGCGTCGGCGAGCTTCTTCTGGACGGTGGCCTTGGCCCGACTGCAGATCGCTCTGCGACTCGGTGAGCGTCTCCAGACTCCGAGTGGCCTCCTGGCGCTTCTTCATCGTCGCCGACTGCTCGGTGAAGTACTCGTCGACCGCGCTCTTCTGGCGGCTGGTCAGACGGCCCATCAGCTGGTTCTGGTCGAAGTAGTCCTGCGGGGAGTCGGCGAGCAGGAAGGTGGCGGTGTCGGGGACGGAGGCCCCGGAGCGGTACTGGGCGGCGGCGTACGACCCCAGCTCCTCACGCGCCTCGTTCAGCTTCTGTGCGCGCTGGGCAACGTCGTCCAGGAGAGTGTCGACGCGCTTGCGCTGCTTCGAGGTCTTCTCCTTGGCCGCGTTGTACTTCTCGGTCGCCGACTCCGCCTGGCGGTAGAGATCGCCGACCTTCTTCTCGACCTCCTCGAGGCTCGGCTTGTCGTCGGCCGAGGGCTCGGCGTTGGCGGTCTGGGAGAGCAGGGCCACGGAGGTCAGGGCAGCGGTGGCGAGGGCCGGTGTGCGTATGCCTGCCACCCGCGCGCCGGTGGGGCGCGACTTGCGGTGCGACGCCAAAGGAGGCGACTCCTTCCATCTGCCGCCTACCGGGTTAGCTGTCGGGTTCGGGCGGGTGGTTCGGAAGGGTTGCCCTACGGTCCGCTCCCCGGAAGGGATTTGGGCCGATTCACCCCAAGTTCGGTGGGTCCCCGGCTCCGGCTGCCTTGGGCGCATCGGACTCGGCGGAGGCCGCGCGGCCCGGCGACGTTCGCCGGTAAGAGTCGTGCGGCCTGTCCGGCACGGTAGCCAACTCGTGTGGTCCGTGTGAAGGTTGGTGGGCGATATGCCCGATACATTTTCGTGACCTTCGGCCGGTGGTCACGCCCCGCGTGAGACCGTGTTCGGACGGTGAGCGCCTGGTCAGCGCCGGTGCCGGGCGATAACGGGCCGGGACCCGCATGATGGTCCGCTGGCGCCCCCCGCCTTCACCGGCCGCCTTCCCGGGCCGTGATCGCGGGCTCCTCCGCAAGATCGCCGGCCTTTCGTGGCCGGTATGTTCTCGGGGCGGGAGCGGGTTGTCAGTGGGGCGCCCTAGACTCGGAGAGCGATGAGCAGCCTCTTTGACGACAGCTTCCTGGCGGACCTCCAGGCCCCACGGGCCCACGAGGAGCCTCCGCCGCCGCCCGAGGACGATCACGCTCCGGATGCGCTTCCGGACGATCTGTTCGGCGGGAAGTTCGACGTGCCCCCGGACCGGGACGCCTACTACCGCGACGGCGCCCCGCGCCCCGCCCTGGACGCCGCCGTGCTCCTGGAGGGGCTGAACGACAACCAGCGCGCCGCCGTCGTCCACTCCGGCTCCCCGCTGCTCATCGTCGCCGGCGCCGGCTCCGGCAAGACGCGGGTCCTGACCCACCGCATCGCCCACCTCCTCGCCGAGCGCGGGGTGCACCCGGGCCAGATCCTCGCGATCACCTTCACCAACAAGGCCGCGGGCGAGATGAAGGAGCGCGTCGAGCAACTGGTCGGCCCCAGGGCGAACGCGATGTGGGTGATGACCTTCCACAGCGCCTGCGTGCGCATCCTGCGCCGGGAGTCCAAGAAGCTCGGCTTCACCTCGTCCTTCTCGATCTACGACGCCGCCGACAGCAAGCGCCTGATGTCCCTGGTCTGCCGCGACCTGGACCTCGACCCCAAGCGCTTCCCGCCCAAGTCCTTCAGCGCCAAGATCAGCAACCTCAAGAACGAGCTGATCGACGAGGAGGACTTCGCCGCCCAGGCCACCGACGGCTTCGAGAAGACCCTCGCCCAGGCGTACGCGCTGTACCAGTCACGTTTGCGCGAGGCGAACGCCCTCGACTTCGACGACCTGATCATGACGACGGTCAACCTGCTCCGCGCCTTCCCGGACGTCGCCGAGCACTACCGCCGCCGCTTCCGGCACGTCCTGGTCGACGAGTACCAGGACACCAACCACGCCCAGTACGCCCTCGTGCGCGAGCTCGTCGGCACCGGCGAGCGTGCCGCTGAGGACGTCGACGTACCACCCGGCCAGGACGACCTGCCGCCCGCCGAGCTGTGCGTGGTGGGCGACGCCGACCAGTCGATCTACGCCTTCCGCGGCGCGACCATCCGCAACATCCTCCAGTTCGAGGAGGACTACCCGAACGCGACGACGATCCTGCTGGAGCAGAACTACCGCTCCACCCAGACGATCCTCACCGCCGCCAACGCCGTCATCGAGCGCAACGAGTCCCGCCGCCCCAAGAACCTGTGGACCAACGCGGGCGCGGGCGCGCGCATCACCGGCTACGTCGCCGACACCGAGCACGACGAGGCGCAGTTCGTCGCCGACGAGATAGACCGACTCACGGACGCCGGCGACGCGAAGGCGGGCGACGTCGCGGTTTTCTACCGTACGAACGCCCAGTCCCGTGTTTTCGAAGAGATCTTCATCCGCGTCGGTCTGCCCTACAAGGTTGTCGGCGGCGTCCGCTTCTACGAGCGCAAGGAGGTCAGGGACGTCCTGGCCTACCTGCGCGTCCTGGCCAACCCTGAGGACTCGGTCCCGCTGCGCCGGATCCTCAACGTCCCCAAGCGGGGCATCGGCGACCGCGCGGAAGCCATGATCGACGCGCTCTCCCAGCGCGAGAAGATCAGCTTCCCCCAGGCGCTCAAGCGGGTCGACGAGGCGTACGGCATGGCCGCGCGCTCCACGAACGCCGTCAAGCGCTTCAACACGCTGATGGAGGACCTCCGCACCATCGTGGACTCCGGCGCCGGCCCGGCGACGATCCTGGAGGCCGTGCTCGAACGCACGGGCTACCTCTCCGAGTTGCAGACCTCCACCGACCCCCAGGACGAGACCCGGATCGAGAACCTCCAGGAACTCGCCGCCGTCGCCCTGGAGTTCGAGCAGGAGCGCGCGGAGGGCGAGGCGGGGACCCTGGCCGACTTCCTGGAGCAGGTCGCGCTGGTCGCCGACTCCGACCAGATCCCCGACGAGGAGGACGGTGACGGCGTCATCACGCTGATGACCCTGCACACCGCCAAGGGCCTGGAGTTCCCGGTCGTCTTCCTCACCGGCATGGAGGACGGCGTCTTCCCGCACATGCGCGCCCTCGGCCAGACCAAGGAGCTGGAGGAGGAGCGGCGGCTCGCGTACGTCGGCATCACCCGCGCGCGGGAGCGGCTGTACCTCACGCGGTCGGTGATGCGCAGCGCCTGGGGCCAGCCGCAGTACAACCCGCCGTCCCGCTTCCTGGAGGAGATCCCCGGGGCGCACCTGGACTGGAAGCGCACGGGTGCCACGGCGGCCCCCGCGGGCCCGGTCTCGGGCGTGGCGGCCTCCCTGTCCTCGTCCCGCTCGCGCTCCTCGGCGTCGGGTGCGTCGGGATTCGCCACCCGGCGGACGGCCGAACAGCCGGTGGTCGCGCTGGCGGTGGGGGACCGGGTCACGCACGACCAGTTCGGGCTCGGCACCGTCGTCGCGGTGAAGGGCACGGGGGGGAACGCCGAGGCGACGATCGACTTCGGGGACACTAAGCCGAAGCGGTTGCTGCTGCGGTACGCGCCGGTGGAGAAGCTGTAGCCGTACGGCCCGGGCCGGGGGTTCCGTGACGGAGTCCCCGCCCGTCCGCGCGGGGCGCGTTACGAGGGGTCGATCCCGTGGCTGCGCAGCCAGGACAGCGGGTCGATCGCCGCGCCGCCCCCGGGGCGCACCTCGAAGTGCAGGTGCGGACCGGTCGAGTTGCCGGAGTTGCCGGAGTACGCGATCGCGTCGCCGGCCTTGACGGTCGTACCGGAGGCGACCTGGTAGCTGGAGAGGTGGCAGTACCACGTCTCCGTGCCGTCCATCGCCGTCACGATCATCATGTTGCCGTACGCGCTGTTGTACTCCGTACGGACCGTGCCGTCCGTCGCGGCCATCACCGTCGTGCCGTACGCGACGGGGAAATCGATGCCGGTGTGCACGGACATCCAGTTGATGCCGGACTGGCCGTAGTAGGCGCTGAGCCCGTGCTGCGCGACCGGCAGTGCGAACTTCGGGCGCAGCCGCTCCTTGCGGGCCGCCTCCTCCGCCGCCCGCTTCTTCTCGGCCGCCTGCTGCGCCTTGAGGTCGATGCGCTCCTGCGTGCGGCTGACGCGGTCGCCGAAGTCGTCCGCCTCAGCGGTGAGGCTCGTGAGCTGGGTGTCCAGCTGGTTGTTGGCGGCGGATGGTTTCACCGCCTGGGCGTCCGCGGCCGTCGTCGTGGTGGCGTCCTGCTCGTCCCCGGTGAAGGTGCCTACGGAGGCGGCGGCGATACCCGCCACGCCCATCACACACGCCGAGGGCACGGCGACGGTCAGCAGCGCGGACCGCTTGGCGGGCGTGCGGCGACGGGAGCGGGAGCCGCTGCGCCCGGCCGCCCGGCCGCCCGGGACGGGGGTGACCTCCTCCTGGTCGTCGAGGAGGACGGGGGGCGCGGACGTCTCGCCACAGCTGTCGGGATCGCCGTGGCCGGCTTCACCGAGGTCGACCTGCTCGAACGTCGCTGTCGCCAGCTGGTCGAAGGGCACGGCGCTCTGGTCGAAGTCGTTGTTCTGCTCGGTGAACTCGCCGGTGTGCTGGTCGAATTCGCCGGTGTGCTGGTCGAACGATCCGGCCTGCCGGGGGAACGACTCGGCCTGGTGGTGGAAGGCCTCGGTGTGCTGCTCGTAGTTCTCAGGGGGCTGACCGGTGCTGGCCTGGCCGCCGTCGGAGTTCCACTGCGTGGCGTCGTAGGCGCCGGTGTCGAAGACCTGCGTGCCCCATTGCCACTGCTGGGTCCGGTCGGCCGGGCCGCCTTGCTCGGGCTGTAGCCACGCGCTCGCGTCCCACTGACCGCTGGCGTCGACCGAGCCGGCTTGCGGAGGGATGAGGGGGAGTTGGTGGTCGCCGCCGGCCCAGGTGGTCGCGTCGTAGGCGCCGGTGTCGTAGGCGGCCTGGTGCTCTGCCGCGTACGGGTCGTAGGTGACCGTGTGATGGCCGCCGGTGGGCCACTGGGAGGCGTCGTGGGCGCCGGTGCCGTGACCGCTTCCCGCGAGGTCGCCGAACAGGGGGTCGGCCTCGAAGGTCGTGGTGGCGGTCGGGGCGTTCGGAGCGGGGTGGCCACCGGTGTCAAATCCGTTGGCGGGATAGGCGGCATATGTGGTGAAGTCGCCGTACTGGGCTTCCTGGGTGCCGTACGGCGCGTAGTGCGCCGAGGCGGCTTCGGAAGCCGGGGCCGGGGTGGTCATGGACCCCGACGGGTGACGGTCGTTCACCAACTTCTCTTTCGCCTCGACAACAGGGGCTGGCAGAGCAGTGCGGCGACTGTACCCGGCGGTACGCGGGCACGACAATCTTCTGCAGGTTTCGCGCGCGCAGGAAACGGGCATTCGGCCGTGTTTCGGGGGACCGCGGGCACGGCTTTGGGGCTGTGTTCGAAGATTGTTCGATGTCGATGGCTGTGCCGAGGCGCTGAGTTGGCTGTGTTCGCCCGCAGTGGTCAGGTGGCCGGGGCATGGCCGGCCGAAGCCGATGAGTGGCGCGCGGGCAACTGGGCGGAGACCGGCGGCGGATGGTCAGGCCACGGTGAGACCGCCGTCGTGGGCGGTGGGCTGGGCGTCCTCCGAGGTGCCGTGGTACGTCCCGTCGAGGGCCTGGCGTATGCCGGACGCGACGGCGGGGTGCACGGGGAGCGCGAGGTGGCCGATGCCGGTGACCCGGACGTTCTGCGAGAGCAGGTCGGGATGCTCCAGGCAGGCCGCCTCCAGCGGGTCCATCAGATGGTCCAGGTCGCTCCAGAAGCTCACGAACCGCGTACGGCAGCCGGGCGTCGGCAGCGCCAGCTCGTCGAGGACGCCGGAGCCGGGGCGCATCTGGCGCACAATGGGGTGTGCGTTCGCCAGCGGCGCGACCCGCGTGCCGGAGTGCGGCGTACCGAGCGTGACAAGGGTGCGGACGCGGGTGTCACCGGCGAGTCGCTGCACGTAGTAGCGCGCGATCAGCCCGCCGAGGCTGTGGCCCACGATGTCCACCTGGACGCTGTCCGTGCGTTCGCAGATTTCCTCTATGTGCCGGCCGAGCAGCTTGGCGGCCGTGCGGATGTCGCAGGTCAGCGGGGAGTAGTTCAGGGAGACGATCTGCTGCCTGCCGTGCTGGGCCAGGGAGCGGCGCAGGAGCAGGAAGACCGAACGGTTGTCGATGAAGCCGTGCAGCAGGACGACCGGGGGCTTGCTCTTGGTGGGGAGCTGCGCGGCGCCCTCTTGGAGCGGGAGCCGGGTGGCCGGCGCGCGACGCTCCTGGATGATGCCGGAGGGGTAGAGGATCAGGTGCCCGGCCAGGATCGCGATCTCCAGGGCGGTGGCTTTCAGAAGGGCCATTGACAGTCCCGCGAGGCTGCCCGGGATCGGGAGCAGCTGGCGGTAGAGCGGTTCAAAGGGCTGCAGAGCCCTGGTGACCTGCGTGACCTTCATGGCCGACCTCCCGTCGGCACACGGGGGACGTCTCTGTCCGTCGTGTGCGTCCGTGGGAGTCGCGGTGGAGGATCGACGGGGCGCGAAGGGTTGCGCGGAGCGCTGGGTGATTCGGGATGTGCGCTGGGTACGGGTTGGTGCGGGGGTGGTACGGGGTGTGCAGGTTCCGCTGCGGGTGGTCCGGCGCGGTCGGTCGCGCTGTGTGCGGTCGCTGCGCCTGTCCGCTGTTGTTCTGAGCTGTGTCCTTGAGTGAGGCCTCATGTGTGCTGTGAGGCTGAATGGGATTTCGGTGATGGATCGTGTGGCCTGCGCTACGTGCCGATCATGCCCTTCGTACCTGCGTCGATGTGCCTCACCGTCCGCGGCGCGCGGCTCGCGGCGCGGGGGTGGGGCGCTCGTTGCGGCTCCCGTTGCGCGGGGTCCCTGGGACTCCGCGCGTGCGAATGTGTCCCACTATGTGATTTCCCCCTCGGTCCACATCGTAAAACTGCCGGTGATGGGCTGCTAGCGATAACGTTCGTTCACTTCCTCGGTGGAGGTGCGGCCCGGCGAGCGTGCCGGGGCCGTGGGCGCGGGTGGCGCGCCACGCGTACGGGCATGAGGGATCTGTGCGGTACTTGTCGGTACGGATGGATGTATTCGCTTCATGGAGGCAGTGATGGGTGTGGCAGCCGGTCCGATCCGAGTGGTGGTGGCCAAGCCGGGGCTCGACGGCCACGATCGCGGGGCGAAGGTGATCGCGCGGGCGTTGCGGGACGCCGGTATGGAGGTCATCTACACCGGTCTCCACCAGACGCCCGAGCAGATCGTCGACACCGCTATCCAGGAGGACGCCGACGCCATCGGGCTGTCGATCCTGTCCGGGGCGCACAACACGCTCTTCGCCGCCGTCATCGCCCTCCTCAGGGAGCGTGAGGCGGAGGACATCCTGGTCTTCGGCGGCGGGATCATTCCCGAGGGGGACATCGCCCCGCTGAAGGAGAAGGGTGTCGCCGAGATCTTCACGCCGGGGGCGACGACCACGTCGATCGTGGAGTGGGTCCGGGCGAACGTGCGTCAGCCCGCGGAGGCGTGAGGTCTGCGCTGGTGAGGCGGGGGTGGCGTGCTTGCGCGCCGTGCTCCGCCGGCCCGCTGGGGCGGCTGAGTTCCGGGGCGGCTGAGGCGAGGTCCTGGCCCGTTGCTCCATTCGGGTGATGGGGGTGGCCTGCGGCCCGGTGTGTGGTCCGTTCCTGTGGTGGGCGTAGGGACCGGGGGCAGGCGAGGCCCTCAATGCGTGGTCCGTTCGGGTGGTGGGGCAGGGGCAGCGCCTGGCGCCTTGCGTTCGCCCTTGGGCGGGGATCTGTTTCGAGGGCGGCGTCCTTGATCTGTTTGCGTCCGGGGCCAGCCCTTGGGCCGGTGTCGCGATCCGCTTCCCTTCCAGGTTCAGCCCCCGGGCTCGGGCCGCGCCCCACTTTCGTCAGGCGGCGGCCCCGTTGCCCATTCCTTGATCCGTTTCCGTCAGGGATTCAGCTCCTCGGCCAGCGTCGCCCGGAGGCGCAGGGTCGTGACCAGACGCTGGAAGGCCTCGGCCCAGTAGCCGCCAGCTCCCGGTGACGCGTTCTCCGGTTCCTCGGGTATCGCCAGGAGGCCGTCGAGGCGGTTGGCCTCGGACGGGTCGAGGCAGCGTTCCGCCAGGCCCATCACCCCGCTGAAGCTCCACGGGTAACTTCCCGCGTCCCGCGCGATGTCGAGGGCGTCGACGACCGCCCGTCCCAGGGGCGCGGACCACGGCACCGCACAGACGCCCAGCAGTTGGAACGCCTCGGACAGGCCGTGCGTGGCGATGAATCCCGCGACCCACTCGGCCCGCTCCCCGGCCTCCAGCGTGTCCAGCAGCTTGGCCCGCTCGGCCAGCGAGACCGCGCCGGGGCCGCCGGCCTCCGGTGCCGAGGGCGTGCCGAGCAGGGCGCGCGACCAGTCGGCATCGCGCTGTCTGACCGCCGCCCGGCACCACGCGGCGTGCAGTTCGGACTGCCAGTCGTCGGCCACCGTGAGTCCGACGATCTCTTCGGGCGTCCGACCGCCCAGCCGGTCCTGCCAGGTCGCGAGCGGTGCCGCCTCCACCAACTGGCCGAACCACCAGGAGCGTTCACCGCGGCCCGTCGGCGCCTTGGCGATCACGCCGTCCCGCTCCATGCTCGCGTCGCATTCGTGCGGCGCCTCGACGGTGAGGGTCGGCGTGCCCCCGGCCTGGTCCATGGCTGTGTGGTCCACGGCCACGCACGCGCCGGCCCGGACCGCCATCCGCGCGGCGAGCGCCGAGCCGGGCAGCGCGGAGAGCAGCTCCGCCGCGGTGGCCCGTACGTTGCGGCTGCGGTCGGCCAGGGCCTGCTCCAGGAACGGCTCGTCCTCGGCGGTGAGGTTCTTACGGAGGGAGTCGAGGAACATCAGGCGGTCCTCGGCCCGCTCCGTCGCCCAGGTCGACGCGACCAGTTCCCTTGCGGTGGCGGGTGCATGGGCGCGCAGTGCGCCCAGGAGCGAGACCCGTTCCGCGAACAGCCCCTCCTGCCAGAGCTGTCGCACCTTCTCCGCGTCTTCCAGGTGCGGCAGTGTCGTGCCTCCGCCTGGGGTCGCTCGCAGGGCGAAGCGCCACTCCTGGTTGAGGCGGGCCAGCCACAGGGCGCGCGGGCCCGCGAAGGTCAGGGCGGCGGGACGCAGGTCCGTACGGCCGCGGGCCGCGTCCAGAAGGGCTGGCAGCGCTTCCGGAGGTGCCGCGTAGTGGTGGGCGTTGGCCAGTGCGAGCCACTGGGGCAACAGCTCCATGAGATCAGGAGCCGTGCCTCTGCGGCCTCCGCCGGACACGCCAGGACGGTCGGCCAGCAGCAGGGCGAGTCTGCGGGCGGCGGCGACGGGGAGCGGCCGGCGCGGGTCCTCCGGGGCCCTTTCCGGCCGGGTCGCCGACCGTGCGGCACGCAGGCCGGCCCGGCGCCGTACGGTCTCGGCGGCGGCGGCGTCCAGCAGGGCCACCGGTGCTTCGCGGTCCGGCGCGGAGGCCGAGGGCGGGGGTGTGCGGCGGTCCGTGCCGAGCAGGGCGG
Source organism: Streptomyces sp. NPDC086077 (assembly GCF_040686175.1). Lineage (NCBI taxonomy): Bacteria > Bacillati > Actinomycetota > Actinomycetes > Kitasatosporales > Streptomycetaceae > Streptomyces > Streptomyces sp. NPDC086077. The sequence continues at coordinate 87,528 of NZ_JBFBJT010000008.1, forward strand.
TGGTGACCAGGTCCTCCCAGACGGGGGCGCCCGCGTGCCCGTGGCCGGCGGTGGAGTCCGGGGTGGGCGAATCCACAGGAGTCACGGTCCTGTTCACGAGAGTCCTTTCGGTTTCGGTCCCATGGGTGTCACGCGAGTCCTTTCGGGGGACGTCGGCCTCTTCGGTTTCGCGGGACTGCCTTCGGCTCGTCGGTCTGCGGTCTCGTGGTGGGGGAAAGGAGGGTCAGCACAGCGGTACCGCCGCTCCCACGCCCTGCGGCCAGGCCGTCAGCGGGGTGAAGCCCTGGTGTCCGCACTCGCCGAAGACCTTGACGGGCGCGCCGCCCGAGAGGGCGACGAGGCGCCAGAGGCCGGAACGGGAGCGGGCGACCGGGGTGAGCGGCAGCGCCGCGTCCTCGTCGGCGTCCGCCAGTTGCCAGGAGTCGCCGTCCGGGGTCGGTATCACCCGCTCCAGGGTCACCGGAACCGAGTCGAGCCACGGGTCGGCGCGGAGAGCCTCGCCGTAGCGGGCGGCGGCTTGGGTGGTCGTCGTGCCCCGGGGGCGTATCGCCGCCGGGGCCGGCGGTGCGAACTGTTCGCCGAGGGCCGCCCGCGCCTGGCTCGCCCCCGGGTAGGCGGACACCTCCGCCTCCAGGGCCAGGCCGACCGGCAGGGCGAGCTCCGGAGCCCGGCCGGCCGCGCCATAAGAAAGGAGAAGGGCCGTGCGGTCCGAGTCGGCGCCGTACAACCAGATCCGGCGCGTCGTCAGTCGTGCGTCCGCCGTGTCGTACTGGGCGAGGACCAGCCAGCGGTCGCGCACCGGCGGGCCGTCCGCCGACGCGGGCAGGCCGATCCGGGATCGCACCGTCGCCGCCAGGGCCTGCGGCAGCCGGTCGCGACGCAGCCAGCCCTGGTCGAGGAGGTGGAGGAGCGCGCACTCCTCCAGCAACCGCACCGGCCAGCCCGCTCCCGACGCCGGGATCGCCCCCAACTCCCGTACCCGAGCTGCCAGTCCGGGTGCCTGGGCGTCGACCATGCGAGCCGCCGTCTCCTCCCACAGCCCGTACCCCGCCTGCTCGGCAGCCGCCAGGCCGCCGCGCAGCAGGTCCGACAGCCGCTGCTCCAGCTCCGTCGCGCCGGCCGTGATCCGCTCGGCGCGGCGTTCGGCCCGGCGCCGCGCGGCCTCCGGATCAGCGGTGGCGGCCGGTGAACCCGCAGGGCCCGTCGTCCGCTTCTCCGCGGCGCGCTGCCGTCTGCCCGCGATCCACTGCTCCGCCCAGTCCGGCACCTGGCCGGGCGGCACTGCGTCGTCGTCGCCCGACCAGAGCAGCAGCAGTCCGAGCGCGTGCTTGCACGGGAACTTGCGGCTCGGACAACTGCACTTGTACGCGGGGCCGGACGCGTCCGCGATGTCGATGATCGTCTGGTACGGCTTGCTGCCACTGCCCTTGCACAGTCCCCATACCGTCCCCTCGTCGGAGCTCCCCGTCCCGGACCACGGCCCGGCCGCTCCGAGTTTGCTTCCCGCCTTGCGTGACGTGGCGTCAGGCGCCAGTGCCAGCACCTGATCCGCAGTCCAGCGCACCCCCTGCTGAGTCATGTCATCGAAGGTAGATCCCACCACTGACAATCAGCCCTGCGAGCGCGTATGTGCAGGTCAGAACGGATTGTCAGTGGCGTGGTGCAACGTGGGTGCCAGATCCGAACCGGCCGAGCTGGAGGGGGACTCAGCCATGCCTGTGTCCGTGGAAACGACATCCGTCGAGCTGACCGAGACCACGCCCGAGCAGGAGGCGGAGGCGCTGCGGCCGCATGCCGAGGACGCCTTCGCGGGGGAACTCGCGGCGCTGGCCGCGCAGGACGACCGGCCGCGCCCGGCCCGCTGGAAGCTGTCACCGTGGGCCGTCGCCACGTACCTGCTGGGCGGCACCCTGCCCGACGGCACAGTGATCACACCGAAGTACGTGGGACCGCGTCGTATCGTCGAGGTCGCCGTCACCACGCTCGCCACCGACCGTGCCCTGCTTCTGCTCGGCGTGCCCGGCACCGCGAAGACCTGGGTCTCCGAGCACCTGGCCGCGGCGGTCAGCGGCGACTCGACCCTGTTGGTGCAGGGCACCGCCGGCACACCGGAGGAGGCGATCCGGTACGGCTGGAACTACGCGCAGCTGCTCGCCCACGGCCCGAGCCGGGACGCCCTGGTGCCCAGCCCCGTCATGCGGGCCATGGCAGAGGGGATGACCGCCCGGGTCGAGGAGCTGACCCGGATCCCGGCCGATGTGCAGGACACGCTCATCACGATCCTGTCGGAGAAGACGCTGCCGATACCGGAGCTGGGGCAGGAGGTGCAGGCCGTCCGCGGCTTCAACCTGATCGCCACGGCCAACGACCGTGACCGCGGCGTCAACGAACTGTCCAGTGCGCTGCGCCGCCGCTTCAGCACCGTGGTGCTGCCACTGCCGGACAGCGTCGAGGCCGAGGTCGACATCGTCTCGCGCCGCGTGGACCAGCTCGGCCGGTCCCTCGACCTGCCGGCCGTGCCGGACGGCGTCGACGAGATCCGGCGTGTGGTGACGGTCTTCCGTGAGCTGCGGGACGGCATCACGGCCGACGGCCGTACGAAGGTGAAGTCACCCAGCGGCACCTTGTCCACCGCGGAGGCGATCTCCGTCGTCACCAACGGCCTCGCGCTCGCCGCCCACTTCGGGGACGGCGTCCTGCGGCCGAGCGATGTCGCCGCGGGCATTCTCGGCGCGGTCGTACGGGACCCGGCGGCGGACCGGGTGGTCTGGCAGGAGTACCTGGAGGCGGTCGTGCGCGAGCGGGACGGCTGGAAGGACTTCTACCGGGCCTGCCGTGAGGTGAGCGCATGAGCGTCACGGGGTGGGGCGTAGCGGGCGTGAAGAGGGTCGGCGCCGTGGGCGACGACGACCTGGGGTGGCCTCGCAGGCGAGGGGGACGGCGTGACGGGCGTTGAGGACGCCGCAAGCAGCGGACGGAGGGGACCTGAACCGCTGCTGCTCGGCGTACGGCATCACGGGCCGGGGTCGGCTCGGGCGGTGCGGGCGGCGCTAGACGCGGCCCGGCCGCGGGTGGTGCTGATCGAGGGTCCGCCCGAGGCCGACGCGCTGGTCGAGCTGGCCGGCGACGAGGACATGCGGCCGCCGGTCGCCCTGCTGGCCCATGCCGTGGACGAGCCCGGCCGTTCGGCCTTCTGGCCGCTGGCCGAGTTCTCCCCGGAGTGGGTCGCGATCCGGTGGGCCCTGGACCACGACGTTCCGGCCCGCTTCATCGATCTGCCGGCCACGCACACGCTGGTGTGGGGGAGCGGGCCGGAGAGGGAGTCGGCCGGGGTCGGAGGCGGTGGGGGCGGTGATGCCGGAGCTGCCACCGACACCGGGGCTGCCACTGGCACCGATCCCGATGACGCTGTCGCCGGGACAGCCGCTGACGTCGGCGCCCTTGCCGAGGCCGGTACCGACGGTGACGACGGCATCTATGCGGACGCGGACACCGATGCCCAGGCAGCCTGTCCCGACGTCGACGCTCAGGCGGATGTGCGGATCGACCCGCTCGGTGTGCTCGCCGAGGCGGCTGGTTATGACGATGCCGAGCGTTGGTGCGAGGACGTCGTCGAGCATCGGGGGCTCGGCGCGGGGGACGCGTTCGCTCCGTTCGCCGTGGTCGAGGAGGCGATGGGGGCGCTGCGGGAGGTGTACGGGAGCGGGGGACACGACCGGGACCTCGTGCGCGAGGCGTACATGCGGCTCCAGATGCGGGCGGCACAGCGGGAGTTCGAGGGGGGAGTCGCTGTCGTGTGCGGGGCGTGGCACGTCCCCGCGCTGCGTCAGAAGGTCACGGTCGCGGCCGACCGCGCGCTGGTGAAGGGGCTGCCCAAGGTCAAGGTCGACATGACGTGGGTGCCGTGGACGAATCGCCGGCTCGCCAGGGCGAGCGGGTACGGCGCGGGGATCGATTCACCGGGGTGGTACGGGCACCTGTTCTCGGCTCCGGACCGGCCCGTCGAGCGGTGGATGACCAAGGTCGCGGGGCTGCTGCGGGCCGAGGACCGGAGTGTCTCCTCGGCGCACGTCATCGAGGCGGTGCGGCTGGCCGAGACGCTCGCCGCGATGCGCGGGCGCCCGCTGGCCGGGCTCGGTGAGACCACGGACGCCGTGCGGGCGGTGATGTGCGAGGGATCGGACGTGCCGCTGGTGCTGGTGCAAGACCGCCTGGTGGTGGGGGATGTCCTGGGGGAGGTGCCGGAGGCGGCGCCGGCGGTGCCGTTGCAGCGGGACCTTGCCCGGCTGCAACGGCGGTTGCGGCTGAAGCCGGAGGCGCTGGAGCGGGAGCTGGAGCTCGATCTGCGCAAGGAGACCGATGCCGGGCGCAGCCGGCTGCTGCATCGGCTGCGGCTGCTGGGCGTGGCGTGGGGCGAGCCGGCGATGTCGCGGGGCAGTACGGGGACGTTCCGGGAGACCTGGCGGCTGCGCTGGGAGCCGGAGCTGTCGGTGCGGGTGGCCGAGGCGGGGGTGTGGGGGACGACCGTGTCGGCCGCCGCGACCGCCAAGGCGGAGAGCGAGGCCACGACGGCACAGGGCCTCGCCGAGGTCACCGGACTCGCCGAGCGCTGTCTGCTGGCCGAACTGCCGCAGGCGCTCCCGGTGGTGATGCGGATCCTCGCGGACCGGGCGGCGCTGGACACCGACGTCGGCCATCTCGCGCAGGCGCTGCCGGCGCTGGTTCGCTCACTGCGCTATGGCGACGTGCGGGGCACGGACACCGGTTCTCTCGCCGAGGTCGCCGCGGGCCTCGCCGAGCGGATCTTCGTCGGGCTGCCGTCGGCCTGTGCCGCGCTCGACACGGACGCGGCCGAGGAGATGCGGCGTCATGTGGACGCGGTGCACACGGCGGTGGGGTTGCTCGGCGAGGCTCCGGCAGCGGGACACGGTGACCTGCGGGGCCGTTGGCACGCGGCGCTGCGGGTGCTTTCCGCGCGGGACACCGTGCCGGGCGTGATACGGGGGCGCGCGGTGCGGCTGTTGCTGGACGACGGGGAGCTGGCGCAGGAAGAGGCGGCGCGGCTTATGGGGCTGGTGCTGTCTTCGGGGACGCCGCCGGGGGACGCGGCCGCGTGGATCGAGGGGTTCGTCGGCGGGGGCGGCGGCGGGATGCTGCTGGTGCACGACGAGCGGTTGCTGGGGCTGGTCGACGGCTGGCTGACCGGGGTGCCGGCGGAGGCGTTCACGGACGTACTGCCGCTGCTGCGGCGCACCTTCTCGGCGTACGAGCCGGGGGTCCGCAGAACTCTGGGCGAGTTGGTGCGGCGAGGGCCGGGGCGACGCGGGAGCACGAAGGCGCAGGGGCCGGGGATACCGGGCTTCGGCACGGACCTCCACACCGAGCGGGCCGATGCCGTGCTGCCGGTGGTGCGGTTGCTGCTGGGGCTGGACGAAGGGGCGGGAGACGAGGACGGCGCGGCATTGGTGGGGGTGGCGCGATGACCGGGAGCCATGGGGTGCGAGGGGAGGAGGCCGGATGACTGCGGAAGCCCTGGTGGGGGTGGAGTTGGACGACGCCGGGCGGGAGCGGTTGCGGCGGTGGCGGCTGGTGCTGGGCGGTGACGCGGCGGACGGGACCGGGTGTGCGCTCGGTGCGCGGGACGCCGCGATGGACGGGGCACTGAGTTCGCTTTACGGAAAGGGGGACAAGCCGCAGACGGGCAAGGAGCGTTCGGCGGGGCTGAGGGCATCCGCGCCGTCCGTGGCGCGCTGGCTCGGGGACATCCGGACGTACTTCCCGTCGTCCGTCGTGCAGATCATGCAGCGGGACGCCATCGACCGGCTCGGGCTGTCCGCGCTGTTGCTGGAGCCGGAGATGCTGGAGGCCGTGGAGGCCGACGTGCATCTCGTCGGCACGCTGCTGTCGCTGAACAAGGCGATGCCGGAGACGACGAAGGAGACGGCACGGGCCGTCGTACGCAAGGTCGTCGAGGACCTGGAGAAGCGGCTCGCCACCCGCACGAGGGCCACCCTCAGCGGGGCGCTCGACCGCAGCGCGCGGATCAGCCGGCCGCGCCACCACGACATCGACTGGAACCGCACGATCGCGGCCAACCTCAAGCACTACCTGCCCGAGTACAGAACGGTCGTCCCGGAGCGGCTGATCGGATACGGGCGGGCGTCCCAGTCAGTCAAGAAGGAGGTCATCCTCTGTATCGATCAGTCGGGATCCATGGCGGCTTCGGTGGTGTACGCGTCGGTGTTCGGAGCGGTGCTCGCCTCCATGCGGACGATCAACACGCGACTCGTGGTGTTCGACACCGCGGTCGTCGACCTCACCGACCAGCTTGACGACCCGGTGGACGTGCTCTTCGGCACGCAGCTCGGCGGCGGCACCGACATCAACCGGGCGCTTGCGTACTGCCAGTCTCAGATCACCCGGCCCACGGAGACGGTGGTCGTGCTGATCAGCGACCTCTACGAAGGGGGGATCCGGAACGAGATGCTGAAGCGAGTGGCGGCGATGAAGGGGGCGGGGGCGCAGTTCGTGACGCTGCTAGCGCTGTCCGACGAGGGGGCGCCCGCGTACGACCGGGAGCACGCGACCGCACTGGCGGCGCTCGGGGCGCCGGCCTTCGCCTGTACGCCGGATCTGTTCCCGGAGGTGATGGCGGCGGCGATCGAGAAGCGTCCGCTGCCGATACCGGACAACACGTGACGACGAGGGGGAGGAACCGGCGGGAACGGGTGAGGCATGTCGAAAGGGGATATGACTACCCATCGGTAACGCGGGGCTTGCGTAACCTCGGGCGTCACGTGCAAGTATCGACGTCTCATCAGCGGTGCGGTGGCTCCGCTTGCCCGTACCGCGTAGTCGTTGATGCGTAGCCGTCGATGCGTGACTTGTTCCGCCGCACGGGAGGATCCTCCCCCTCTTGATCTGGTCAACCGCACGGTCCGGCGCCGTCCCGCGTGTGGTGCGCGGGGCGGCGCGGCGGCGTGCGTTGCCCCTGGTCCTGCTGGTGGGTGGGCTGTTCGCGCTGGCGGTGCTGTGCGCGGAGCCGGCGGACGCGGCTGAAGGGGTGCCGGGCTCTGGGGCCTTGGCGCGGGTGGTCGCGCCGGTGGCTGTGGAGCCGGGTGGGCGGGCCGGTGGTGAGGGCCGGGCAGGTGGTTCACGGGGCGGGGTGGTCGGTTCGGTCGGACGGGCGGTTGTCCAGCCTGTGGTTGAGGGCGTTGCGCGACGCGCGGTCGAGGGTGTCGCGCCTCCTGGAGCCGAGGGTGTTGGGCGGTCCGTGGGGGAGCGGGCCGTGCGGTCGGTCGGGGAAGCCCTGGAGGCGGTGACTGGTCGGTCTGCGGGGGCCGGGGGTGGGGGGTCGGCGTCGTCCGGGTTGCCTTCGCGGCTGGAGTCGCCGTCGCGGCCCGGGGCGGATGGCTTGCCTGCGCGGCCTCACGAGCCTCGTGTGCCTCGCGAGCCTGGTCTGCCTCACGGGCCTCTTCTGCCCGACATGCCTCATCTGCCTCACGCGCCTCTGCCTCACGTGCCCCATTTTCCTGGCATGTCTGGCGTGCCTGGCGTGTCTGACGTGGCTGTGCCCGGCCCGCCTCGCCTTCCGGGGCTCCCCGGAGTTTCCGGGCTGCCCAACCTCCCCGACGTTCGCAATCTTCCCTTCCTTCCCGTGAATCCCGGGATCCCTGGGCTGCCCGTGGCGTTCGAGCCGCCGGGCGTCTCCGTGTTTCCGGGGCGGACCTTGCCTCTCCCCGACGCGGGGACCGCGTGGCCCGGTGGCCGCCGGGGCTCGGCCGCTCATGACGTGGGTCCGGAGGGGCGGGCACCTATGGCAAGAGCCGTAGGTGCTCACGGGCCGGATCTCGGCGTGGCCTCCGATGGTGTTCCCGCCGCGGACCGGGGCGGGGTCCGGCAGCGTGCGGACGGCGAGGCGCGGTACGCGCCCGTGCGTCCGGCGCCGGCCGGTGGTGGTCATGGGGTGCTGGGCAGTCGGTCGTCGGCGGACAGCGGTTCGCCCCGGCATGGTGACGCGCACGCGGTGACGGTGAGTCGGCGGATGCCGTTGTTGCTGGTGCCGCGTACGGTCGAGCGCGTCGAGGCGGACGGGACGCGGGACCGGCACCGGGACATCCTCGTCCTCCCCGGCTAGGGAAGGCCCCGGGCCCCCTCGCGGTGCCGTGGCCAACGAGGTCGCCGCCCCCGTCGTGCGTGGCACGACGCCGGCACGGCGCCGGGGCGGGGCCGTCATCGGGCCGTTCGCGCCGGGCCACGTGGAGAGCGACGCTCACAGCCACGTCCAGGGCATCCAGGGCATCCCGGGCGTCAGGACATCCAGGGCATCCAAGGCATCCAAGGCATCCAAGGCATCCAGGACCTCCAGAGGCCCCGTCGAGGTGGCGCACGCCGTGCCTGACTCGCAAGGCGCGTCTCGCGCGCACCCAGAACCTGCACGCCCCCCAGGCGTGCGAACTGACCCCGCAGGCACCCGGCGCGGGCGGCCGAAACCGTCGGCTCGCCCGGACGGAAGTCCTGCGGACGGGGTCCGGCGGTCCCCATTGGGGTGGGGACCGCCGGACCGAAGCCTCCGCGAGGGACCGTCGGGTCCCTCATCGGGGCGGCTCAAGGGGCCTCACCGGGTCAACCCCAGCCCGGTGAGGCTCTGGGCGTTTCCAGGGCGTTCACCCCACCACCCCACCCGCTCCCCCCAGGGCGCCCCGTTGCACTCCACGGCATCCCGCGGCACCCCGTGCCAGCAATTCCGGCATCATGTGACAGGTATCACCGCTCACATGTGACCCGCGATTTAGAGGCCCCCCGCAAGCAGAGATAACCTGCGAGACGGACATGCCGCGCGCTCGGACACCGTGTGCGCTTCCCTTGTGACACATGCGGTCGTCACGTTGCCCTTCGCGGCACGCCCACGCATCCAACGAACCGCGAGATCACTGATAGGGACGGAAGCGCGTGGACCTGTTCGAGTACCAGGCGAGGGACCTCTTCGCCAAGCACGATGTACCGGTGCTGGCCGGTGAAGTCATCGACACGCCTGAGGCGGCGCGCGAGATCACCGAGCGGCTCGGCGGCAAGTCCGTCGTCAAGGCGCAGGTGAAGGTCGGTGGCCGCGGCAAGGCCGGTGGTGTGAAGCTGGCCGCCACCCCGGACGAGGCCGTCGCCCGCGCGACGGACATTCTCGGCATGGACATCAAGGGCCACACGGTCCACAAGGTCATGATCGCTGAGACCGCTCCGGAGATTCTCGAGGAGTACTACGTCTCCTTCCTCCTCGACCGCGCCAACCGCACCTTCCTCTCCATCGCGTCCGTCGAGGGCGGCATGGAGATCGAGGAGGTGGCGGCCACCCGTCCGGAGGCCGTCGCCAAGATCGCGATCGACGCCATCGACGGTGTGGACGAGGCCAAGGCCCGCGAGATCGTCGAGGCCGCCAAGTTCCCGGCCGAGGTCGCCGACAAGGTCGTGAACGTCCTCGTCACGCTGTGGGACACCTTCATCAAGTCGGACGCCCTCCTCGTCGAGGTGAACCCGCTGGCCAAGGTCGCCTCCGGTGACGTCATCGCCCTCGACGGCAAGGTGTCGCTGGACGACAACGCCGAGTTCCGCCACGACTGGGACGAGCTCCACGACAAGGCCGCGGCCAACCCGCTCGAGGCCGCTGCCAAGGAGAAGAACCTCAACTACGTCAAGCTCGACGGCGAGGTCGGCATCATCGGCAACGGCGCGGGTCTCGTGATGAGCACCCTGGACGTCGTCGCGTACGCCGGTGAGAAGCACGGCAACGTCAAGCCGGCCAACTTCCTGGACATCGGCGGTGGCGCCTCCGCCCAGGTCATGGCCAACGGTCTGGAGATCATCCTCGGCGACCCGGACGTCAAGTCCGTCTTCGTCAACGTCTTCGGTGGCATCACCGCCTGTGACGAGGTCGCCAACGGCATCGTCCAGGCCCTGAAGCTCCTCGAGGACCGTGGCGAGCAGGTCACCAAGCCGCTCGTCGTCCGCCTCGACGGCAACAACGCCGAGCTGGGCCGGAAGATCCTCACCGACGCCAACCACCCGCTGGTCCAGCGCGTCGACACCATGGACGGGGCGGCCGACAAGGCCGCCGAGCTGGCCCACGCCGCCAAGTAAGCACTCAGGACGAGGACACCAACACACCATGGCTATCTGGCTCAACAAGGACAGCAAGGTCATCGTCCAGGGCATGACCGGCGCCACCGGCATGAAGCACACCAAGCTCATGCTCGGCGACGGCACCCACGTCGTGGGCGGCGTGAACCCGCGCAAGGCGGGTCAGTCCGTGGACTTCGACGGCACCGAGGTACCCGTCTTCGGGACCGTCAAGGAGGCCATCGAGAAGACCGGCGCGAACGTCTCCGTCATCTTCGTGCCGGAGAAGTTCACCAAGGACGCGGTCGTCGAGGCGATCGACGCCGAGATCCCGCTGGCCGTCGTGATCACCGAGGGCATCGCCGTGCACGACTCGGCGTCGTTCTGGGCGTACGCCGGCAAGAAGGGCAACAAGACCCGCATCATCGGCCCGAACTGCCCCGGCATCATCACCCCGGGCCAGTCCAACGTCGGCATCATCCCGGGCGACATCACGAAGCCGGGCCGTATCGGCCTGGTCTCGAAGTCCGGCACGCTGACGTACCAGATGATGTACGAGCTCCGGGACATCGGCTTCTCCACCGCCGTCGGCATCGGTGGTGACCCGATCATCGGCACCACACACATCGACGCGCTGGCCGCCTTCCAGGACGACCCCGACACCGACCTGATCGTGATGATCGGTGAGATCGGCGGCGACGCCGAGGAGCGGGCCGCGGCCTTCATCAAGGAGAACGTGACCAAGCCGGTCGTCGGCTACGTCGCGGGCTTCACCGCCCCCGAGGGCAAGACCATGGGCCACGCGGGCGCCATCGTCTCCGGTTCGTCGGGCACCGCCCAGGCGAAGAAGGAGGCCCTGGAGGCCGCGGGCGTCAAGGTCGGCAAGACCCCGACCGAGACCGCGAAGCTGGCCCGCGAGATCCTCGCCGGCTGACCCGCCGCCCAGCAGGAACACGGCGCGCGCGGAGCACCTCACCGCGGCGTGCAGCAGTAGGGCCCGCACCCCGGCCGTCCGGCCGCGGGAGCGGGCCCTTCCGCATGCGCTCACCTGTTCATCTCGCCTCCGGGATCAGCCGCTCCGGCCCGCTCACCGAGGCCTGCCGCAGCTTCTGCCGCAGCTCCAGCTGCGCGTAGGACAGCGGACCCGGCGCCGCCCGTGGGGGCACGCCCCGGACGGTCTCACCGGGGGCAACCGGTGGCTCGTACTGCGTCGGAGCCGTCCGCAGGGTCAAGGCCGTCGCGCCGATCAGGGTGACCGTGAAGGCGATGGCGGCCCGTGTCCAGAACTGCGCCCGGCGCTCCCCGCCGGCGCGGACCGCGAGGGGTCTGGCCGCGCGCAACCGCTCCGAGGTGGCCAGTTCGCCGAGCCGCCGCTGCAGGTGGCTGGGGTCGGCGAGGTCGGGCAGCCGGGAGGCGACGGCCTGGCGCGCGTAGAGCAGACGGTTGGCCGTCGCCGGGGTGGTCGCCTCCGTCTCCGCCGCGGTCTCCGGCAGATCGAGGCCCACACCGTCGTAGAGGAGGAGGGTACGGCGGTAGGGCGGTGGGAGTTGCAGGATGGCGTTCATCAGGGTGCGGTCGCGCAGGTCGGCCGGTGGTGGCTCCGGATGGCGGTAGCGGCGGCGGTAGCGGTGCCACGGGGAGAGCGCGTACTCGTACGCCGCCGCCCGCACCCAGCCCGCGGGGTCGCGGTCGACGGCCACCTCGGGCCAGCGTTGCCAGGCGAGTTGGAAGGCCCGCTCGACCGACTCGCGCGCCAGTTCGCGCCGCCCGGTGAGCACGTACGTCTGCCGGACGAGGCCGGGCGCACAGAACGCGTAGAGCGCGTCGAAAGCCTGAGCGGGCGTCAGGGGTTCGGCGGCCGGTTCGGGTTTGGGTGAGGGGTGGGGGTCAGGGCCGGTGTCGGGGAGGGGCAGGCGCTCGGTGTCGGCCGTGGGCCCGGCGGTTCGTACGGCGGTGGCGGCGGCCGCGGTCGCGACGGCCGGCCTGTCGGCCTGGCGTACCTGCTGTGCCGGCTCGTCCTTGAGGGAGGCGAGCAGTTGCGCGTACGCCTCCGCCTTCTGGCCGTCGGGCGTCGTGCGACCGGACTCCCACGCACGCACCGTCGACTTGGAGACGCCCACCCGGGCCGCCAGCTGAGCCTGCGTCAGGGAGGCGGCCTCCCGGAGGCGTCGGCGCTCCTCGGGCGGGGGAAGCGGAGTTGCAGGGCTTTGTGTCACAGTTCGCCCTTTCGTACGAAAAAACACATAAGCACATATTGAGCGACACATCGGTGGTTCGCCTGTTACGCCGGGAAAGCGCGTGTCGTTGGGAGCATGGCCGCGTGATCCTGATGACCGACCGCCGAACGCCGCTCCCTCCCCGGCTCACCCGGATGCGCCGCCGGTCCCCCGGACTCGCCGCCTGCCTCCTCGGTGGAGTGGTGGCGGCCGGGCTGGGGCTGGGCTCGTTCGCCGTACTGGTGATGGCGCTGTGGATCAGTTCGCCGTATCCCGACAGCGGTCCGGGAGGCGCGCTGCACGTGGCGGCGGCGCTGTGGCTGCTGGCGCACGGCGCGGAACTCGTCCGCACCGACACCCTCACCGGCGTCCCCGCCCCCGTGGGGCTGACCCCGATGCTGCTGCTCGCCCTGCCGGTGTGGCTGGTGCACCGGGCGGCCCGGGACGCGGTGGACGGGGCCTTCGCGGGGGACGGCCCGGCCCCCCTGGTCGCCGGGCGTACGGCCTGGGCCGGGGTCGTGCTCGGCTACCTCACCGTCGGGGCCGCGGCCGCGGCGTACTCGGCGGGGGGTGTGCTGCGGCCGGACTGGGAGTGGACGGCGGTGTGCGTGCCGCTCGTCGCCGTGGGTGCGGCGGGGGCGGGGGTCTGGACGGCCTACGGGCAGCCGCGCCGGCCGGTGGACCGTCTGCTGAACCTGCTGGGACCGCTGCGCCGGGCCCTTGTCGGGACGCGGAACCGGGAGCGGCTCGGCGTGGCGGCGCGGGCGGCGACGGCCGGGACGGCGGTGCTGGTAGGGGGCGGCGCCCTGTTGGTGGCGGCGTCACTGGTGTGGCACGGCCCGGCCGCCCGGGTGGCCTTCGCGCAGCTGACGGAAGGGTGGTCTGGGCGGTTCGCGGTACTGCTGCTGTGCCTCGCGCTGGTGCCGAACGCAGCGGTGTGGGGCGCGTCCTACGCCCTCGGACCCGGGTTCGCACTGGGCGCCGGACACATGGCGGGCCCGCTGTCCACCGACCCCGTGCCGCTCCTGCCGCAGTTCCCGCTGCTGGCGGCGGTGCCGGGTGCGGGCGCCATGACGCCGCTCCACTGGGCGGCTGCCGCGGTGCCGGTGGCGGCCGGGGTGACGGTGGGGTGGTTCACGGGCCGGGCGGCCGTGGGGGCGGGGGCAGAGGTGGGAACCGGCGCCGGGCCCTGGTCGCGAGGGCGGACGGCGGGGTGCACCGGCGTGGCGGCGGTGCTGTGCGGGGTTTGGTCGGCGTTGCTGGCCGGGCTGGCGGGCGGGCCGCTGGGGGTGGACGCGCTGACCCGGTTCGGGCCGGTGTGGTGGCAGGTGGGCCTGGCGGCCCTGGTCTGGGTGACGGTGGTGGCGGCGCCGGTCGCGCTGGTGGTGCGGTGGTGGGGGTGCCGGGGGAGGGCCGGCACGGATCGGGCGGAGGCGTCGGCCACCAAGGGCGGGAAGCGGCTCACGGCGGGCGTGCTGCTCGCGGCGAAGGCGGCAACGAACCCGGACGCGAAGGCGGATCAGGACAGGAAGACGGCAGCTGGCACGGGCCTGGACGACACCGAGCCCGAGCTGCTCCAGGTTCCCGCGTCACGCACGCCGTTCCCCGACCGGGAAGCCCTTGCCCCGGAGTTCCTCGCCCTCGATTCCCCTGGGCCGGAATTCCCTGCCCGCGAAGCCCTCGCCTCCGAAGTGCCTGCCCCCGAAGACCGCGAAGCCCTGGCTCCGCAGACCCTTGCCGTCGCGGACGGCACGCGCGACGCGAGCACGACGGACTACGCGGACGAGGCGGACGACGCATACGAGGCGTACGGACCCTTCCCTCTCGGCCCTCCGCCTCCCTGGCCCCACGACGACGCCGCCCGCGAGGCCCGCTGGGCGGCGTTGCGCGAGATCTCGGCGAAGACGGAGGCGCTGGAGCAGGCCGAGCTGCCCGACTTCCCGGAAGCCCCCGCCCCCGCGAAGGCCCTCGGCGTCCCCGGACACCCCGGAGTCCCCGGCGTCCCTGGAATCACAGCACCCGTCGACCTCACGAAGCCGCACTCCAGGAAACCGGACGACGACCCCTCAGCCCCAGGAACCGCCTAGGCGTTGGCTCCCAGCACATTCCGCAGCTGCTCCGGCAGCAGCGTGCTGCACGCCTGCCGTGCCTCGTTCGTGAGGGCGTCGCTGGTGCATGTGTAGTAGTCGCGGTACACCAGCTGCGCCGTGAAGGCGGCGCCGACGAGTGCGATCGCCAGCGACGCCGTGACCAGGCCGCTCACCGCCGCCGCGGTCTGCGGGCGGGCCGGCGTCGCGGCGGCCGGGGTGTCCGGCGACGGTGTCCGCGGCTTGGCGCGCAGGGCGCTGATGCCCCAGTAGAGCGCCAGCGCACCCAGCAGCAGTGCCACGTACGTCCAGCTGAACAGCGCGAAGAAGAAGGCCCACATGCCTCCGAGCAGCGCGTAGCGCGCCCGGCGCTGTGCGGGGTCCGTGGGGTCCCAGCGCATGCCCGGCGCCGGGCCGCCGGAGCCCTTGGGGTTGCCGCCGGGCCGGTCGCCGAAGCCTCCGCCGGGCGTACGGCCGGGCTGCCGGTCGCTCCACTGGCTGCCCCACGACGGACGGCCGCCGTCCCCCCGCGAGCCGTCCGGGCCCGAGGAGTCGCCGTTGTCGCCCGACGGCCGTCGCGGCTGCCACGGCCGGTCCTTGGCGCCCTCGGGCGGCGGTGCGAACGGGTTGTCGTCCTGGCCCGTACCGCCCTGCCGGCCGCCACCGGCGTGGCGGGGGCGCCCGCGGGGGGGGGCCGGGGGGGCGCCCCCCCCCCCCCCCCCCCCCGCCGCCCCCCCCCC